>JAOZTW010000407.1 GCA_029938985.1 Bacteroidales bacterium
CGCAAGCTACGTTCCTGAATTAAATTGACGACACAAAGCCCGAACCCGATAGGTGCAACGGCAAAACACAAAAATTACAAATTAAATTTTAACTAATAATATTAATTTTAAAAAATAATAAAATGAAAAAAACAGTAATAATTTACAGTATTTTATTCTTATTTGCTTTTTCTATAAGCAATAATGTGTATTCTCAATCAAATAGACAGAGAAATAAAGCTTATAATAAGGAGTTTAAAAAAAAGAAAAAAGAATTTAAAAAAGAAGGTTATAAATTATCGGGTTCTTCCAGAAGTATTGACGTTGCTTTAATAGAACATTACGATAAGCTTAAAGAAAGTGATAAAAACCAAGAGCTAGAAGTAACTGTAGAAAATTGTCCTACTGAGCATTTATGTAAAACAAAAGCATTAGCAAATGCCTTATCTCTATACGCCACATTATCAAGCAATTACGTAAGGGGACGTATAAATAGCTCCGAAGGATATGATGCAGTATTAGAAGACGATGAAAATGCTATTGACCAATTTTTTGAAGGATTTGAAATTTTAGTACAACAAGATTGCTCGCAACTATTTAATAATACCAGCTTTGCAGTTATAAAAAAAACAGGTAATACTTATAAATACAAAGTATTTTATATTTATAATGAAGACGAAGCGGCAAAGTTAAGAGAAGATGCAGCTGAACGAGCACTAAAAAAAGTTGAAATGGGTATTGAATGGAGTGATAGAATACACGATTTTATTAACGAAGGTTTTGAAAGTGAAGAATAATGAAAAAAATAAAAACAATATTGATTTTGTGCTTTTTTAGTTTGTCCTTATTTGGTCAAACTAAAATTGTGATAATAGAAAAAGGGACAGTATTTTGGGAACGAACTATATCCAAAAAAGATTATAAAAAATATTTAAAAAATGGCGAAATAGATAACATAAAAACAAGGATTTATAATATTGCATATCAAAATGCAGTAATGCAGGAAAGTTCAGTTGTTTCTATTATAAATTCTATTAGTGCTTACGATGAAACAAATCCAGAAAGTGCAATTGATGCCGTTTACTCAGCATTTCAAAGTTATAGTAGTGTAGAATGGATTGAAGGTCCATATAAAATATATCAAGAAAAAGAGAATTCAAAATTTGGTACTAATGCAATTACAATAACTTGTATAGTTTATGGTAAATTTAAACGAACACTCACAACTGGAAATTTGCCAGATAATGAATATTTTATTACATTAATCAATAAGAACAAGCATATACAAAAGAAGAACCAAAATCTTCCTATTATTACAATTAATTTTAAGAAATTTATGATAATGCCAAAAGATTTTGATGGCACATATACATTTGAGCAAGCCAAAAAAATCTGTGAAAGCTCAACTGCTTATGGATATAATGACTGGTATTTACCAAGTGATATTGATCTATTAGTAATTTGTGAACACAGAAAAGAAATCGGTAATTTTAAAAATAACTATTACTGGTCATCCACTGAATATGGCAATTCTAGTCAATGGGGAACATTTGGTACAGGATGTGATGAATGTGTAATGATATATCGTTTTCCTAAAAGAAAAAGAAAAAAAGGCAATTTTACTATAAATGTTAAACATAAAGCTCATTTTGTAAGAGCAATAAGAGCTTTGTAACATAATTAATTAATAATGAAAACAAGACAAATATTGTATGAAAAAAATAAAAATAATATTAATTTTGTGTTTTTTTAGTTTATCTTTATTTTGTCAAACTAAAATTGTTACAATAAGAAAAGGGACTGTATTTTGGGAACGAACCATTCCCAAAAAAGAATATAAAAAATATTTAAAAACAGGTGAAATAAATATTATAAAATCTAAAATATCAAGTATTGCACATCAGAAAGCAGAAATGCAAGGTAGTTCGGTTGTTTCTATTATAAATAGTGTGAGTTCTTTTGACGAAACTAACCCTGAAAGTGCAATAGATGCAATATACAATGAAACTATTAGTTATAATCAAATAGAATGGATTGAAGGTCCTTACGAAATGTTTGAAGAAATTACTGTCTCAAAATTTGGAAAAAAAGCAATGATTATTAGGTGTTCTGTTTATGGAAAGTTGAAAAAAACTATAATTAAGCCATTACCTGACAATAAACATTTTATTTCTATTGTTCTAAAAAATAAGCAAGCACGAGAGAATAAAATTGTTTTAGAAAAACAAACAGAAGCTAATAGGATAGCTTATAAAAAAGAAGAAGCCGAATGGGATAGAATAAATAAAAGAGAGCAACGCAAAGAAAAATTTAATAATTTTCTTTTTACTACAGCTATTATTGTTGGAGCTACTTTTCTTGTTGTTGCTTTAATGCTTTAAGGAATAAATACAAAAAATTAATAATAGAAAAATCAAAAATAATAAAATTATGGTAGTAACAAATAAGTTGACAAATTTACAATTAGAATTATTAAAAATTTTCAGTTATCAATTGCACGAAAACCAATTGAAAGATATAAAAGATTTACTTTTTAATTATTTTGCAAATAAAGCATCTGATGAAATGGATAATCTTTGGGACGAAAATTTGTGGACAAATGAAACTATGAAAAAGTGGTCTAATGAACATTTACGAACACCTTATATAAAACAATAATGAAAATTGTATTAGATACCAATATATTACTTGTTTCAATTCCAAGAAAATCAGAATTCCGTTTGATTTTTGACAAATTCTTAGCAAGAAACTACGATTTGATAATAAGCAATGAAATTATCAATGAATACCACGAGATAATTTCACAAAAAGCAAATTCAATTGTTGCAAATAATATAACAGAATTGCTTTTATCGTCTAAAAATGTTTATAAACAAGAGATATATTTTCAATGGAATATTATTGTAAATGACAGAGATGATAATAAATTTGTAGATTGTGCAGTCGCTGGAAATGCTGATTATATTGTTACCAATGATAAACATTTTAACATTATAAAACAAATAAAATTTCCACCTCTGCAAATTCTGAATATTAATGAATTTATGGCAATATTAAACGATAATTGATTGCTATAAAACAATGATAATAAAGCACATATCATTTTCTTGGTTTGCAGTGGCTTTTTCTATTTTGCAGGAATGTACGATGGGTGCGAACTTTTGACATTTTACTAATAATCTACGGAGTGCGGGAAAAAGCCACCGCAACCAAGAAGTTCACGATAAGTGTAATTAAAAAGAAATGAACAATAATAAAATTATTCGATTAACTACAATAATAACAATACTTTTGACAATAATTGTATTCATTATTGTTCCTATTAAATGTGATAATTCAAGTATTTCTGAATTTGAAATATTAAAACAGAAATATCAAGAATTAATAAAAGATTATCAAAAACTACAAAAGAAACAAAAAAAAATAGAATTAGTTATTGATAGTTTATTAATTGAAAACAAATATTTTAAAAATAATACAAATTATAAGAATAACGAAAAATTGTTTAATGAAATCTATTATCTGCGTAAAGGGCTAAGAGATAAGGAATTAAAAATCAAGGCTTTAAAAACTTATAAAGACACAACGAAATTTTTATTATTACGATATATAACAAATAAAGATACTGCAAATTTTGACATAAATAATTTTATAAAAGAACAAGATAGTTTAATAAGTGCAATAGAAAACAGCTATATATTATTAGATAGTTCATTATATGCAAAACTTGATACCGCCTATACTACAATAAATGAATATAAATATGATAACAAAACTCTTAAATCATTACTTAATGAAAATATTGAATATTTAATGAATTTTAATAATGAAAGAATTACAAATAGTAATATATCTTTTCTAATAGATGATACAATGAAAGTAGATAAAAACTCTGATGCTTTTCTTGTTATTACACCAGACACAATAAACCATAATAAAATAAAAATCTTTGGAGCATACACAAATTCAAATATTCTTAACAAAGAGACAAAAGAGAAATTATTAAAACACAAAATAGATACAATAATAGAGCTTGACGGTAAATTTGTAAAGGCAAGTTTAATAAACAACAATAAAAACAATGATTTCTTAATACAATTATCTCATGGATATGATAGTATTCAAGAAATCAATTTTTCAAATAAATTAAAACCATTAGAATGGCACTGGAATATTGTTCCTTTAAAAGAAGGAACTGATAAAAGATTAACTCTTTTAATAACAGTTAATGACACAGTAAAAAACAAAAAATTACAAAAAGAACCAATACATAAAAAGATTGTTGTTGAAGACCTAAAAATGAATAGTTGGTCTAAAAAAATGAAGAAGTGGGGAATACCACCTGAATTATTATTAGAAATTATTACTGGATTATTAGGTTTGATAGGAATGTTAATCACTTATTTTGTTTCCCATAAAAAATTAAAAAAACAGATAAGCAATTTACAAAATGATAATGAAACATTAGAAATACGAAATAGAGACAAAATAAGTGAATTGAAAGAAATAAAGAAGAAAGAAATTACAGATTTAAAAGAAATAAAGAACGAAAAAATTAGTGAATTAAAAGTAAGATTTAACAACTTGGAGAATGAAAAAAAAGATTTTGAAAATAAATACAATTCATTATTTGCTGAATTAGAACAAAAGGAAGATATTTATCAACACATGAAAAATAAAAAATTAAAAAAAGTTACAAAATATCAAGAATTTGAAGACAAGTTGAATACGAAGGAAACAAAATTAGAAGAGCTTGAAAATAAATTAAAAAGCGACAGACAAGAGATTTTAAAGGGAAAACAGAAAATAAAAGATGAAGAACAAAAACTTGCAAATGAATTAAATTTTTATCAACAGTTAAATACATTTATGAAAAAAGGCGAAATGAAAGAAGCTTGTGAATTTGTAGATAACAAAATAATTGATTTAAAAAACACTAAATGAAAATAAAAACATTTCATATAAGATTATCAAAAGAACATATCAGTTCAGATGAAAATAGAATTAACGAATTTCTAAAAGATAAAAAAGTAACAGATACTTTTGCAAGTTTGGTGAAGGCTGATAAATTAAATTTTTGGTCGGTAGTTGTAACATACACAGAACAAGTTGATACAACAAAAGAAAAATTATCATATTCGACAGAAACAGAATTAACAGAAGAAGAACAAAAAATTTATGATAATCTAAAAAAATGGCGAGTTGATAAAGCAGCAGTTGAAAATGTGCCAACTTATGTAGTTGCACACGATAAAGAATTGATAACTATTGCCAAAGAAAACA
>JAOZTW010000408.1 GCA_029938985.1 Bacteroidales bacterium
ACCAATAAAATAAAGAAATACAAATGTGTAAAAACTTTTGTATGGGTACTTACCTATAATTATAATAACATTTGTTGGTAAACAAATAAGACCACTGAATTGTTGCTTATAATGGTTCAATTGTTATTTTGCGAATTTAATATTTATTATTCAATAATACAAAACCAAATGTTGAAAAACATGACGAAATGCGATTAGTGAAAATGAAATAATAACTAACTCCAAGATACGCTGTTTTATAATTTTTTGGCTACCCACTTAAAGTTGGACAAAAAAAATCCCTTTGCCAAAGTTTGGAACTTTGGCAAAGTTGTGGCTGTCATAAATATACTGCGAGTTACAACTTTGTCAAAGTGAAATAACTTTGACAAAGCAGAAATTTTATAATTATAAAATCCAACTTTCCATGGGTAGCCTATTTTTTCACTAATAGCTACTTTTTCAGAAAAACAGAAAAAATAGTTTTTTCAAATATTTTAAATATCCAAAACATATCCAGAAGTATCCAGAAAAGAATTATTTTTTCTTTTTCACTTAAATTATAAATTTATGTTCTTTAGTTATTTTTAATTTGTTCTATAAAAAATTCTTAATTGTTTAGCAAATATTATTCCTCCATTTTACAAAAAATTGTAATTGAAAAATAATTTCAAATTCACTAATAATTTTAATAAAAATATTTTATCCCGTCAATAAAACTATTATTTATATTGTGCTAATTCTACTTTCATAAAGTATTAAATATCTATATATCATATATTTTCAATTAATAATATAAATAAAATAAATTTATTTTTTATCCATAGATAAAAATATTAAAATAAATTTATTTGAACTAATGAAAATAGCAAAAAAGTAGTATCATGTTTTACTATGAAAAATCTAAATTCAGCATGATATTAGTCATTTTAAAAAAGGAATTCTGCTAATATTTTTACATCAAAATTAATTAATATTTTTTAACAAATAAAAAACAAAATTATGGATCATGGACCTGCTGTGGTGCTGGGTGAAGACCACGCCATTAAGAAAAAAACAAAACTTGGAGTAATATTATTTTTCATTTATTTTATTGTTTACGCCGCCTTTGTAGCAATAGGTGTGGTTAACTACGAATTGATGGGGAAAATTGTGTTGGGAGATCAAAACCTTGCAGTAGTTTATGGTTTTGGATTAATTATTTTTGCCATTTTACTTGGTTTGTATTATAATTGGCAATGTACAAAATATGAAAATTTAATGAATAAGGAGGAAAAATAATGATATACGGAATTTCAATTTTTGCGATAATTCTATTTGTAGTATTTGTGCTATTTGTATTAGGATTATCATTTTATTTTGCGAGAAAAACAAAATCAGCAAGCGGTTATTTTGCAGCAGGAGGATCAATTCATTGGGCAGTTAATGGTGTTGCTTTTGCAGGAGATTATCTTTCGGCGGCTTCATTTCTTGGTATTTGTGGAATGATTGCATTTGTGGGATACGATGGTTTTTTATACTCAATAGGCTATCTCGCTGGTTGGGTTGTTGCCCTGTTTCTGGTGGCAGAACCATTAAAAAGGCTGGGGAAATATACGTTTACCGACGCTTTAGATTATAAGTTTAACTCTAAAGCAATTCAGTTAACGGCAGCAGTTAGTACGCTTATTGTTTCTATTTTTTACTTAATACCACAAATGGTTGGTGCAGGAGCTTTGGTAACTCCATTGCTTGGTTTACCACACTGGGTAGGTGTTGTTATTGTGGGAACAATTGTAGTTTTTATTGTAGCAACAGCTGGTATGACCTCCACAACTTATGTGCAGTTTATTAAAGGTGGATTACTAATATTTTTTTCTATAATATTGGCCGTTTACATATTTAACAATGGTTTAACATTAAACCCAAAAAAGGGAGATGTAGAATATCATAAATTTGCAACACTCACACCAACAGGAAGCGGAGATAATATTGCAGTAGATGGTTACGAGTATGTTTCTAAACATGAAGTTGTTAAAAAAGAAACAGTTGTGCATACATTTTATAAATTAAAAAAAGATAATGTTGCACGTTGGTACGACCTTGACACAGAAAACGGAACATCTGTATTAAAAGAAATGCTTTCTATTACCGAAACGAGGGGACAAGATAAACTTTATAATGGTAAAATTAAAACAGATAAAGCATTTTACCAAGTAGGACACATGAGCAAAATAATTGTTGATGGCAAAGAAGTAAACGAAACAGGACCAATCAGTCCATTTAAGTTTTTATCTACTATAAATAACAGTGAATTAGTTAGATTTGAAAAGGCAAAATTTAAAGACGGAGAAAGTTCTGTTGTTGTATGGCGACAAAATATTACACAAGGAAAAGAAATGATGATGCCAGGTTTAAAATTTAAAATAGGAAAAGGAGCTACTGCTTGGACAAAATTAAATTTTATATCCTTAATGCTTGCGTTATTTCTTGGAACAGCCTCATTGCCACATATTTTAATTCGTTACTATACTGTAAAAAGTCAGAAAGATGCAAGAAAATCTACAATTATTGCTATTGCTGCAATTGGGGGTTTTTATATTCTCACATTATTTATGGGACTTGGAGCGGCAGTAAATGGTGTGCTTGATGTTGAAAGTAGCAATATGTCGGGTCCTTTACTCGCCAAAGCGTTTGGTGTAGGATTGTTTTCTATAATTTCGGCAATTGCATTTGCTACCATACTTGGTACTGTTAGTGGACTTATAGTTGCATCGTCGGGAGCTATTGCTCACGACCTTATAGATAGATATATGGGTAAAAATCTTAATGATAACGATAAAGTTAAAGCTGGTAAAATAGCAGCATTTGCTGTTGGTATTGTAGCCATAGGACTTGGAATTGCGTTTCAAGGAATGAATGTTTCGTTTCTTGTAGGTTGGGCTTTTGCTGTAGCTGCATCGGCTAATTTGCCTGCTATACTTATGCTTTTGTTCTGGAAAAAAACAACCGCAAAAGGAATCGCTTGGTCAATTGTTACTGGTATTATTACTGCTCTTGGTATTATATTAACTTCGCCAACTATGTGGGACAAATACGGTTTAGACAAAGCCAATGCTCCTCACATGTTAGACAATCCTGCTATTATTTCGTTCACATTAGCATTAATTGTTTTGGTAGTGGTTTCTTTAATTACTCAAAAAGACAACGAAAATTTAAAACCTATTTAGGAATTGGAAAATAACAACGAACTCCAATCTACTGCATTAAGACGTAAGTACCTAAATTAATTGTAATAACCTTTTGTTGTAAAAATCTTCAAATTAGTACTTGTCATGCTATTCAGACGTTTCCAAGTCCCCTATTTTTGCCATAAGGCAAAAAATAAGGGACGTTGGAAAGTCTTTTCGTATAACAATACTTTAGGTACTTATGTTTTAATACACTACTTGTTTATTTTGCTCTTTAAAAAATTTGGCATTTTTCACGAGCATCAATTTCTTCGTTACTTTTGAAATATTAAAATGCTCATTTACAAAGGTAAATTTTAATTCTAATATTTAAAAAAAGCCTTGAACTTGACACTCGTGAAAAACGCCAAAAATTTTAAAAATATCATTAAATAGCTCGCTATTTGCAGATTTGTTTAAATAATAAAAGAACAAAAAAACGGAGTATCCTGGAGTTACTTATTATTTCATTTTCACTTAGTGAAAAATAAAAAGGCTATTTTAAAAATAGTCTCACTTAGGCAATCAAGGTCGTTTAAATATTCTTATTGTAACCCGAGAATAAGACCTTGATTGTCTTTTTTTAATAATTTCAAAATTCAAAATAAAATGAAAAAAACACTATTTTTATTAATCGTAATTATTGTACCTGCAATAGTTTTTTCGCAGGACGACAACAAGAATAAACCAAAAGTAACTATAAATGGTTTTATAAAAAATGATATGTTTTGGGATACACGTCAAACTGTAGCTGCACGTGAGGGACATTTTTTGCTGTTTCCACAACCTATTAGCGAAGACCCTGATGGAAATGATATTAATGCTGTTCCTAATTTTAATTTTTTGTCGCTTCAAAGTAGAATTTCGGTAAATATAAAAGGAACAAAAGCCTTAAATGCAGATGTTTCTGGTAAAATAGAAGGAGACTTTTTTGCTCAAAAAGCTGATAACATTAACCTTTTTAGACTTCGCCATGCTTATATCAAACTAAATTGGACTTCAACAGAACTATTATTAGGACAATATTGGATACCTATGTTTGTAACTGATTGTTTTCCTGGTACTATATCTTTTAACACAGGAGTTCCATTTCAACCTTTTGGACGAAATCCTCAGATTAGAATTACTCAAAAATTTGGTACTGTTGCAAAAGTTATTGCCATAGCAAATTCTCAAAGAGACTACACAAACCGAGGAATAGCAGGTGTTACTGGTAGCTATCTCCGAAATTCGGCAATACCAGAACTTAGTGGACAGCTACATCTTAAACCATTTAAAGTATTATTGTTTGGAGTGGGTGGTAGTTATAAACAAATAGTTCCTGAAATACAAACTCTAACAGGTTATGCAACAAACGAAACTGTGGCAGGATATAATGCAATTGCTTTTATGAAAATACAAGCTTCGGCACTAACTATTAAACTGGAAGGAGTGTATGGACAAAATATTCCTGATGTTTTAAGTCTTGGAGGTTTTGGTGTTTCAACTGTTGATTCTGTTAGTGGCAAAAAAACTTATACACCGCTTAATACTGCATCGGCTTGGGCTGATGTTTCGTTGAAAATTAATAAATTAGAACTTGGAGTTTTTGGTGGATACACTATGAACATGGGGGCAAACGAAGATATAATTGGCGAAATTTATGGATTGGGAACAAACATTGAAAGTATGTATAGAGTATCGTCAAGAATTGCGGTAAAACTAAATAAAGTAAAATTTGCATTAGAAGGAGAATACACAGTTGCAAATTATGGTAGCACAAAAGATAACAAAGGAATACCAACAACTTTAACTGAAGCCAATAATTTTAGAGTACTGTTTGCTTCTTATTATATCTTTTAGAAATAGAGTGTCTTAACAAGTCTATAAATCAAAAATACAATTATCTATTGAATAGGTAATAGTTTTTTTTTGATTCTTGGTTATGCTACAGCGTTGACTCTTTAAATACTACTAAAAATTATCAAAAACTGGCGTTTTTCACGAGAGTCAAGCTCAAGGCTTTTTTGAAATTTTAGAATTAAAGTTTACCTTTGTAAATGAGCATTTTAATATTTCAAAAGTAACG
>JAOZTW010000409.1 GCA_029938985.1 Bacteroidales bacterium
TAATTTTATAAATTATTGATAATCAATATAAAATGAAAGCAAAAACTTTAGTTGTATAATAATACTTTAGATAATTAAGTTTTAATAAATTAATTCGATTAATGAATGAAACCAAACAAATTGATTGATAATTTGGCATTTTTAAAATTTTAAACAGATGAAACCCTCATTGAGTGATTTAATAGCTATCGCATTATAAAAATTCTCCACACAAGGAGATGATTAAATTTCAAAATTTTAAACAGATAAAAATTTGACGACCTGTGCAATCAAAATAAAAAGCACAAAGAACTTTACATAATTATAGGAAATATAGAAATTATAGCTAATTTAAAATTAAACATATATTTTTAAAATGGCAGATATTCAACACTATAGATGTTTGATAATATTTAAAGTCTATAATAAAATAATCCAAAATTGATTATTTATGTGATATTCTATTTTGATTGCACAGGTCGAAATTTGGCGTTTTTCACGAGTGTCAAGTTCAAGGCTTTTTTTAAATATTAGAATTAAAGTTTACCTTTGTAAATGAGCATTTTAATATTTAAAAAATAACGAAGAAATTGATACTCATGAAAAACACCAATATTTACTTTATAACTATATAAAAACTTTATTCTGTGAAATTACAAAACTTATAATATTAAAAACCTTTAGATCTTGTCTCTAATTAAAAAAATAAAATATGATTAAATTACTAATTAAAGTATCTCTTATTGGCGAAGTTGCTGGCGATAGCTTGGAGCTAAAATTACAAAAACAATTTCTTGTTTTTCTTGCTTTATTCATGAGTATGGGAGGCTTAGTGTGGGGAGTTTTAAGTTTTATTAATGGTCTTTATCCACAAGGAATTATACCGTTTAGCTATACTATTATCAGTATTTTTAATTTAATATTTCTTAATAAAACTAAAAAATTTATTGCTTCAAAAAATATACAAACATTAATAAGCTTGTTGTTACCATTTTTGTTTCAATTTTCACTTGGAGGATTTGCATCGTCAGGTGCAATTATGTATTGGTCTGTACTTGCATTAATGGCATCATCAATGTTGTACAACATGAAAGGAGCTATGCTTTGGCTCTCATTTTTTGTTATTTTCTCTATTGGTTCAGGTCTATCAGAGGGTTTGTTGAAAACCTATTTAAAACCTGCTTCAATGCCAGATTTTTCATTGGGTTTTCTTATATTAAATATAACATTAATATCAAGTATTGTTTACGGTTTAATGATTTATGTAGTAAAAAAACAAGAACTTACTCAAAAAGTTCTTTACCAAAAACAAGATAAAATTCTTTCTCAAAACGAAGAATTACAATCAAGAGAAGAAGAACTAACTCAAAACAACGAAAAGTTAATTTTGGTTAATGAAGAAATTACTGAACACAAAAAAAACTTGGAAAAAACAGTTGCAGAACGAACAAAAACATTGCGAGAAAGTGAGGAAAAATTAAAAAACTCTCTTGCAGATACATTACTTATAAATAATCAGTTGGTAACAACAGAAGAAGAACTTAGGCAAAATATTGAAGAATTGCGAGTTATACAAGAACAAATGAGGCAGGCAAAAGAAAACGCAGAACATGCAAACAAAGCGAAATCGGAATTTCTTGCAAACATGAGTCACGAAATTAGAACTCCTTTGAATGCTATTGTAGGATTTAGTCAGATATTAATGAAACGTGGAGACAAAGACCAATTACCACAAGACTATATGAAACAGTTGAGCTATATTAAGTCGGGAGGGCAAAATTTGTCTGAACTGATAAATAATATTCTTGATTTATCAAAAATAGAATCGGGAAAAATGTTTGCAACTATAGAACCTTTAAATGTAAAACAACTGTTTCAAGGAATATATCATATAAACAAAGTAAAAGCAAACGAAAAAAAGCTTAAATTTTCATTTGATTTTGATAGTCATTTACCTGATGTAATTAAATCTGATAGAACAAAATTAAATCAAATTTTAATGAACCTTGTTGGTAATGCAGTAAAATTTACACCTCCAGAAAAAAGTGTAAAAATGACTGCAACAGAGGAATTTCAACATCTTGTATTTAGAGTAATAGATACTGGAATAGGTATTGAAGAGAAAAAAAAATCAATAATATTTGAAGCTTTTGAACAAGCCGACACCACTATAACAAGAAAATATGGAGGTTCAGGATTAGGACTTGCTATAACAAAAAAAATGGTAACTTTACTTGATGGAGTAATTGGTTTTGAGAGCGAATTGAACAAAGGCACAACTTTTTTTGTGAAAATACCATTATTATTTGCCGACGAAGAATTAAAAGAAAACGATGATTTTAATTTTTATCATAATAATTTTTCAAAAGATAATGTTATATTAATAGCCGAAGATAATGAAGTAAACAGAGTAATGATTGAAGCACTGTTTGAGGAATTTGGTTTGAAAGTACATTTTGCAGTAAACGGTTTGCAGGCAGTTGAAATGACGAGAAAATTGAAACCAGATATTGTTCTTATGGATATGCACATGCCTGTGATGGGCGGTATTGAAGCAAGTAAAATAATTAGAAAAATTCCAGAGTTTGAGGATTTACCAATAATTGCATTATCGGCTGATGCTTTTGCGGAACAACAAAAATTTGCAATTTCGGAAGGGCTTACTAACTATGTAACAAAACCTATTGATTTTAAAAAACTTATGCCTATTTTATGTGAGTTTCTTAAAAAAGATAAAATAGAATTAGTTGAAATTGAGAATGAAGGAAGTGGAGAAATGTCTCAAGAAATTAAAGATGAGTTAAACAATGAATTATTGGCACTCTCCGAAATTCCTATTTTTAATTTTGAAGAAATAGACGAACAAATTGCAAAAATACAACAACTTGCAAAAGGCTATGATACCGAAATTTATGAGGTATTGAAAAAAATGGAAGATGCCTTTTTTGCAGGAGATGAAGACGAGTTAAAAGAACTTTTTAAATTTCGCTTATAATGACAAACAAAATATTGATAGTAGATGATGAAAGGTCTGTAATACTGCAAGTAAAAACACTTATTGACTCTTTTGGATACAAAAGTTTTTATATACCTCGTGCACAATTTTTAATAAAAAGATTAGAGAGTGAGAGTTTTGACCTCATACTTTTGGATATTAACATGCCTGGTATAAGTGGAATTGATGCTTTAAAAATGCTTAAGTCAAATCCTAAATTTACAAATATTCCAGTTATAATGATGACCGGCGAAACCAACGCTAAAAGCCTTGAGGAGTGTTTTAACTATGGTGCGTCTGATTATATTACAAAACCTATTAATGAACTTGTGCTAAAAGCAAGAGTAAAATCGGTAATTGACAAGCAAGAATATCTTAAAGAAATATTTGCTAAAAATGAAGAATTAACAGCACAGTCGGAGGAGATAAATAAACAAAAAAATATTGCAGTAGCCAAGAGCGAAGAGTTAGTGAAAAGTGAGCATAAAATTAAAATTGCACATGAGAACATTAAAGCAAGTATTAATTATGCTTGTAAAATTCAAACGGCCATGTTACCAGATGAGGCTATTTTTGAAAACCAGTTTTCGGAACATTGTATTATATTTAAACCTAGAGATATAGTGAGTGGAGATTTTTACTGGGCTAAAAAAATAAACAACACATTTATTTATGCAGTAGCAGATTGCACAGGGCATGGTGTTCCAGGTGCTTTTGTTAGTATGTTGGGAATGTCGCTGTTGAACGAAATGACAATCAAAGAAGAGGATTGTATTCCCAGTATTATTTTGAATGATATGCGTATGGCAATAAAAACATCGCTAAAACAAACAGGTAAAGAGAAGAAATCAAAAGAGGGAATGGATGTAGCACTTTGTGTAATAAATCTTAATAACTTGCAATTACAGTTTTCGGGGGCATACAATTCGTTGTATATTTTTAGAGACAATGAATTGAAAATACTAAAAGCAGACCGACAACCAATTGGAGTTTATACCAAAGAGCATGATTTTAGTAATCAAAATTTTCAATTGCAAAAAAACGATGTTCTTTATTCTTTTTCAGATGGATATATAGATCAGTTTGGAGAGAAAACAAAAAGAAAGTTTATGAAAAAAAACTTTGAAAAACTACTCTTTGAAATTCATTCTTTACCTATGAAAGAGCAAAAACAAATTTTGGAAGAAAGGTATTATCAATGGAAAGGAAACCTTAAGCAACTTGATGATATTGTAATTCTATGTTTGAAAATATAAAAAGCAAAAAAATATAGAATCATAGTTACTTTGTTTTTTTGGCGTTTTTTTTAGTATTTCATTTTATAAACAGATGAAATATAACAAAATTAAATTTACAATAATATTTTCTTGAGCAAAGCCTGCTTTGTTGTAATACTTTAAAAAAACATTTTTTTAATTAGTTTATACTTTTTTTAATAAAATAAAAACTCTCATAATGCTGTTGTTTTAGGCATATTAATACAAATAATATACCTAAAACACAAAGGCTAAAGCAATGTTAATTGTTCTCGTCTTTTGAAGTTAATAGTTTTGCTTGTTCAACTTTTGAATTTAAACCAACAAGTATAGTGTCGGTAATATTTAAACTTCCTCCAGCATATAACAACACACCACCAAAAGAATTATTTATAATTAGTTTATGTTGTTCATCTCTATTATATTCATTTACAACATTAATAATACTATCCAAAATACGTAAAGTTAGGTTTTGTTCGTCTTCCATCAATTCCATTCCTTTTTGTTCTCGCCACATAGCAATTTGTTGTTGCTCCATCATAAGTGCTTCTCCTTTCTTTTGGTAATTTGCAGATGTTATTACATGTTTTTCGTAATCGCTTTGCAGTTTCATAGTTCTGTTTTGATACGATAACATTTTAGAATTTAATTGGGTTTCAAATTCCTTTTGTTTATCCATTAACTCCAAGCTTAATACGTTATACAAATCATAACCACTAATAAGTGAATCCATCTGTATATAAACTACATCTGCATTATCTTCAACAATTGCTTCGCTTGTGTTATTGTTTACCTTATCTTTTTTTGGTGTTTTTTTGGCAAATCTATCTACATATAATAGAATTACAGCGGACAAAAGGATGATATTTAAAATTAGAGATACTTTTTTCATAGTTTCTTTCATATTTATTTAAAAATTACTTTTTTTAATTATTAGTTTTTTTTCATTTTCACTTAGTGAAAATGAAAAAATAAGTAACTCCAGGATACGCCGTTTTTTTGTTCTTCTATTATTTAAACAAATC
>JAOZTW010000410.1 GCA_029938985.1 Bacteroidales bacterium
TTTATAAATTATTGATAATCAATATAAAATGAAAGCAAAAACTTTAGTAAATAATGAATTAATTGTTAATTTGCTTTGTACGTATTGCTTACTATAAATGTTTTCTTTTAATCCGTAAGATGTTATAAATGTGATAAATATATATTTTTTTGTTTTAGTATAATCTATAAATCTCTGTACTTTATTTGCTAATTCGTTAGCATATTTTTTGTTTATTGTATATTTGGTGTTGTAAAATTTCATTTCACAAATATTTATTACGTTATCATCACGGTCTATTAGCAAATCTATTTGTGCTCCATTAGATTTATTTTTGCTTGTCCAACTTCCTTCAATAGAGTTTATTCCCGAAATTTTTAATGCGTCTTTAATTTGCTCAACATGTTTTATGCAAACAGTTTCAAAACTAAATCCAGACCATATTTTGTACGATTGTTTTGCCTGTATTGTATTCCAAATATTATTATTTGAAGCTCGGGTATTTTCTATAAATTTGATGTAAAACAACGAATATTCGTCGGTGAGCCTGTAAAGAGCATCTTTAATGCCTCGGTAAGGCATATATTTTTCTATAAATCCCGACGCTTCCAGTTCTGAAAGAGTTTTTGTTAGGGTACCGCCCGATTTTATTTTAGATTTTGTGCCAATATCCGTTCTGCTTAACCCTTTACGAACAGAAGCAAGTGTGCGGATTATCGACTCGTGGTTTTCGTGATGTTTGAATAGCGAATGAAAAATATTTTTAAATTCGCTTCGTAAAAAGCCGTCTTTTTGAAAACAAAGCCGGTCTATAGCCTGAGCTACACTTTCGCCCTGAATTATTTTTTAACCTTATTATAAGAATATTAAATAAGGTAATAAGGTTTGTAAATTATGAAAATTATCTTCCTACTAAGGTTAAAAATAAAAAATAAGGTTTTTAAAAGTGTAAAGTTTAGATAAAAAATTCGCTAATTTTATTAATTTTTATCAAATTATGTCTAAAATACAGTTATTTAGGTTTTTAGATTGATAAAAATTTGATTTTTTAAAATGAGAATTGCTGTAAATATTTAATTTCAAATTTTTAAAAATTACTAACTCACAAAAGTAACTAAAGAAATGAAAAAATACTAATTTTTTATAAATAAAAATGAAAACAGGTAATAATTAGGCGAATTTAAAATAAAAATTGACAAATTGGGCTACCCACAAAAAGTTGTACATCGCTATTGAACAAATAATTGTATATAAATTGTCGGTGTAACTTTAAGTAACACCGACAATAATTTAGTTATTTTAATCTAAACGAATACCAATCTTTTGGTAATTCACATGTTTGTTTTGTTTCTTTTAAGACTATTTTGTTGTTTTCAATAAAATAATGGTTTCTTATACATTCATCTGAATCACCTAAATAGAAAGCAAATTCGTTGTCAAAACTAATTTGTTCTGTCAGTATCAAATCAAACTTGTTCCATAAATATTTTTTACTTATTACCTCACATCTGTCTTCGCTCACAATGGATAAATTTAAAGTATCTATATATAAGCCTGTATTATAATCAAGTTCTTTTTTGTAATAAAACATGTCTAATTCTTTGTTGTATAAATAAACAGAGAAGATAGTGCCATTGCATTTTCCAGCACAATACGCCCATTTAATAGAAAAATCATTAGTTTTATCAAAATTATAATCATATATAAAATAATTATAACAACACATTTTTTTTTCATCTATACATTTAATAATCTTTTTACCATCTGTTTTATAAACTTGAAAATAAGTATCAATTATCCATTCTTTACTAAATTTGAATCTTACTATTATATGTTTTTTTTGTTGACTAAAAAAAGTATCTTTATAAAATTCAATTTCACCATCTAAAAAAAATATTTTTAGATAGTTTGTATCTCCTAATAATTTAATTTGCCTATTTATTTCTTTTTCAAATTCTTTTTTTAATATAGTATCATTATTATTACTAATACAATCATTATCAATATTATTTGTAGCACCTAAAATAAATATTACTAATATGTATAATAAAATTTTATATTGTTTTCCAAAAAATAGTTTTACCATCTGTTGCTGTTGATTTATATTTATGATTACTTCTCACATTGATTAATTAAGAATTAGGAATTAATTTACATCTTAAAATAAGGTAACAAATTCAAAGTTAATTATTTTATAATTAAAAAACAAATATTTTTAAAATTACAAATTAATTTGAAAAACACAGCCCATAAGTGTCAATAATACAGTATGTAACAATATATTGATATATATCAATATGTTATATGTTCCATAACTTCCAATATTTTTTGCATCTTAAAAATAAAAGTTGTTTTTTTGCAAAAAGTTTTAATTTACAGTTATGAAAACAACAAGACGAGAATTTCTTAAAATATCAACAATAGGAGCAGGAGGATTATTATTTTCTACACCTTTGTTTAATGTGTTTGGAAAAAATGAAACTCCTAAAAGTGAAATAAAAGCCAAACGATACGCCAACTATTGCGAAGTCTGTTTTTGGAGCTGTGCATTGTGGGCTTACACCAACTCCGATGGAGAGATATGGAAACTAATAGGTAACCAAACCGACCCTAATTGTAACGGGCGACTTTGTCCACGTGGAACAGGTGGCATAGGAATGTACAACGACAACGACCGATTAAAAACTCCCTTAATAAGAGTACAAGATGCTGATGGCAATCAGTCGTTTAAAGAAGCTTCTTGGGAAGAGGCTTTAGACCTTGTTGCAAGTAAATTGAAAACGATAAAAGAAAAACATGGAGCCGAAAGTGTTGCACTGTTTAAACATGGTAGCAGTGGCAAACATTTCCAAAAACTTATGCAGGCTTACGGAACAGGTAATATTTCGGGTCCCGCTTACGCACAATGTAAAGGTCCACGAGAAGAGGCTTTCAAACTCACTTTTGGGCATGCACTTCACTCTCCAGAGCCTTTAGATATTAGAGACAGTAAATGTATGGTCTTGATAGGCTCGCATCTTGGCGAGAATATGCACAATGGTCAGGTTCAAGAAATGTCTGATGCTATTGATAACGGAGCAACTATTATAACTGTTGACCCACGTTTTTCTACGGCAGCCAGTAAATCAAAATATTGGCTACCAATAAAACCGGCTACCGATATTGCTCTTCTGCTCGCTTGGATAAACGTAATAATAGACGAAAAACTTTATGACAAAGAATATGTAGAACAATATACTTATGGATTTGATTTATTAAAAAATTATATTCAAAGATTTACTCCAGAATGGGCTTTTATCGAAACAACCATAAAACCAGATATTATAAGAAAAACAGCAAGAGAAATGGGAAAAGCCTCGCCAGCTGTTATTGTACATCCAGGGAGGCATGTAACATGGTATGGAGATGATACTCAACGAATACGTGCAGTAGCAATACTCAATGCTTTGCTTGGTTCGTGGGGAAGAAGAGGTGGTTTTTTTGCACCAGAAAAGGCAAAATTACAGAAAATGAAAACACCAAAAAACCCTAAACCAGCATGGAGCTGGCGAGATTTATCTTTTGGGAAATACAATTTAGCTTCAATGGCAATATCAAACATAGTGGTAGATGCCTCACATCCAGACAATACCTCCGACAAGCAAATCAAAGCATGGGTTGTAATAGGAACAAACCTACCAACAACTTTACCTGACATGAAACATACGGAAGAGGCTATTCAAAATCAAGAATTTATAGTTGCCATTGACACCATGCCAGCCGAAATAACAAGTTATGCCGATGTAGTGCTTCCCGAATGTACTTACTTGGAACGATATGATTATCCACGACTTGCACAGCATAGAAAACCTAATATTTCGCTTAGAATACCAGCTACCGAGCCAAGATTTAACTCAAAACCTGCTTGGTGGATGGCAAAAGAACTATCCAACAGATTGGGACTTGCCGATTATTTTCCTTACAAAACAATAGAAGAAGATATAGAATATGGATTAAAACTCAAAGGTACTTCTTTGGAAGAAATGAAAAAAATTGGTGTAAAAGTTTTGGAACGTGAGTATCAAAATTTGTATTTTAAAGATAACGAAGAAATTGAATTTAATACTAATACAGGAAAAATTGAGTTATACTCTACCGAACTGCAAGCCAACGGATTTGACCCATTTCCAAAATATACAAAACACGAACAACCTCAAGCGGGTTACTATCGTTTTATTTATGGACGTGCACCAATGCACACTTTTTCAAGAACAACCAATAATCCTAATTTAATTGATTTACAAGACCAAAACAAATTATGGGTTAATCCTAAAGTAGCTAAAGACTTAGGTTTAGAAAAAGACCAAAAAGTGTGGTTAAAAAATCAAGATGGAATAGTTTCTACTTTTCCTATAAAAATAAGAATTACCGAACGAATAAGATGGGATTGCGTTTATACTGTGCATGGTTTTGGTAGAAATAACAAAAAGTTGAAACGAGGCTATGCCGCAGGAATGATGGACACAGAGATGATTTCTAATGTGAAAATAGACGATGTAATGGGTGGCACAGGAATGAGAAGTAATTTTGTAACAATTTTAACCAAAAAAACAGATAAAAAACAGGAGGTAGAATCATGAGATATGCAATGGCAGTAGATACCAATAAATGTGTGGGCTGTAGCGACTGTGTTGTGGCTTGCCAAACAGAAAATAATGTTCCACTGGGATATGCAAGAGATTGGGTTGTGGAAACGGTAGATGGATTTTATCCAAATTTGTTTCTCGAATTTCGTTCGGAACGGTGCAATCATTGCGAAAACTCGCCATGCGTTAGAGTGTGTCCAACGGGAGCAAGTTTTATTACCGATGGCGGAATAGTAAAAGTGAAACCAAACAAATGTATTGGCTGTGCGGCATGTATTGAGTCATGTCCTTACAACGCAAGATACATGCATCCAAATGGTTATGTTGATAAATGTACTTTTTGTGAACACCGATTAAAACAAGGCTTATCAACAGCTTGTGTATCTGTATGTCCTACAAAATGCCTATATTTTGGCGATGTAGATGACAGTAACAGCGAAATATCAAAACTATTATCTACCAAAAAATATAAAACTATTATTCCCGAAGCAGGAACAAAACCACAGTTATATTTTATTATTTAATATGCAAAAAACTTGTTTTGTGAGTTTTTATAATGCGATAGCTATTAAATTCTTCAACGAGGGTAACTGTTTTTGGCATTTTTCATAAATGCAAATTACTGCGTTATTTTGATTATTTTAAAA
>JAOZTW010000028.1 GCA_029938985.1 Bacteroidales bacterium
GCTATTTTTAATACTTTTTTTATAAATTGCATAAAACAAACTTTTTGTAATACCAGTTGTAAAATGCTTACAGTACGCTAATTAAGTATTATTTATAAAAACTTAATGTATTGATTATCTGGGAGTTATGTTTTTAATAGAAAACTACAACTATCTAATAATCTGGTAAATATGAAGGCAAAAACTTTAGTAAATATCCACCACGAAAACTTCCTAAAGATGAATGTTTTTTATCCAATTTGTATTGTCTAATTTGTTTTATCATAATTTATAATTTCATAATTCTACTTTTTTGTATTTTGCATAAAATAAATTGGTGTTTTTCACGAGTGTCAATTTCTGGGCTTTTTTGAAATTTTAAAATTAAATTTTACTTTTGTAAATGAGTGTTTTAATATTTCAAAAGTAACGCAAAAATTTGCACTTGTGAAACATTCTAAAAAAATTTATAAAGTAGAAAATTTATGTATTAAAATTGATTTATGCAAGTTTATTGATTTCATAAAATTTAGTTTTTTTGTGTTCTTTTGCTGTTGTTTGGTTTTATAAACAGATTTAATAAAATTATAATATTTATTACCTACTTCATTCATTTGCGGTAGTTTAATATTGTTTTGATACTTAAAATAGTTGTTTTTAATTTTATCTAAAAAAATAATAATTTCTTCATTTTTATCAAAAACTTCGCCAGCTTGAGCAACAATTTCAGGATGCCCACCGTCTTTTAACACAATTGCTGGTAGCCCTGTATGTAAGGCTTCTATCAACGAATTTGAACAAGGGTCTTTTTGTGAGGCTGTGATAAAAATATCATGTTTTTTGAGTTGTTCGGCAAGCAAATTACTTGGCAGAGGTTTTATGTGTTTTATATTTTCAAAAACAAATGGAGTGTTTCCACAAAATGTCATTTCATATTTTGAGAAATCAAGATTTTTGTCAAGCCATTTATAAACCTCAAAGCCTTTTCTTATATTTGCTGACCAGCTTGTTGCAATAATTCTAATTTTTCTTTCTTGTGAAAAATTCAATCTATTTTTACAATTAAAAACCTCAGAATTTGGTGCGTTAATAATTGTTGTTTGATGCAAATTGTTTTCTATTCCAAGTCTCAAATTCTCTTGTTTAGACCATTCAGATTGAAAAATAGTTGCATCTGCAATAAATCTGTTAAATTTATATATATTGCTGTCCAACAACATATTGTCATTGCGTATCAAAAAAATAGGTCCATCAATACGATGAATAAATATTTTATCAGAGTATTTTTTTTTGTATTTTATTAATTTAGAAAATTGATGATGACTATTAAATAAAATTATTTCAGCATTTATTATGTTTTCTTCATAAACTTGTTTTTCTGAAAAATATTTTTTTAATGCTTTTAAAAACTGATTACCACCTCCATAAGGTCCATTATTAAATTCAAATAATATATTTATTTTCATTTTGCAACTGTTTCAATTATGTTTTTGATACGTTTTTTATAAGCTTCAAAGTTATTAATTTTACTTACCTTTTCATAATTTTCGGAAATCAAATTTTCATAAATTTCGTTTTTCTGTTCAAGTTGTCTTATTTTATTTAAAAACTCGTTGTTGGTTTCACAAATAGAATACTGGCTCAATAAATCTTTTGCCATGCCTACATTTGTACTCAAAATAGGAGTTTTACTTAGCGAAGTTTCCAAAACTGCCTTTGGTCCTCCTTCCGAAACCGATGTAACAAGGTATAAATCAATTAAATTATATAAAATATTTATAAGTTTTGCAGGCAAAACATTTAATTTCATGTCATCTTTTTTTGCTTCAACAAAAGTTTCGTTGCCAACAAAAATATATGGTATATTATGTTTTTTGCACTCATTTATAATAAAATACCGACGTGGACCTGCAAGAATTAATATATATTTATTTTTATCTAAATTATTAAAAATTTCAATAATTTGTTTTGGATTTTTATGCCATTTTTGTTTTGTCAAATCTTTACCTTGTGAATCACATTGAAACGAGCCAATCAAAAATTTATCTTTTATCAACTGATAATCAATTTTTAATATTCTTGCTATTTGCTCTTTTGTATTATTTTTTTTAAAAAAAAGTTTTTCATCTACATAGTAAGGATTAAAAAAAATATTTTGAGATTTTATATTTTGAGAAATCAAATATTTTTTTTGTTTTGAATTTGCACATACCCAAAAATCAATCAAATTTCTATATTTTTCAAAATCTACAGTATTATCTTCTATATTATTTGTAACTACTGTAACTATTTTTTTGTTTCCCTTAAATAATCTAAGCGGTAAAAATTTAATTTTCAGCAAATAAGAATACCAAATACTATAAATAATATCGGCTTTAAAAACACTATTTGTTAAGTCTAATTTTAATTCCAACATAGCTTTTTGATTATAAAATCTATCTTTGTCAATAGACCAGCCAAGTCCTCCTTTTCCTATAATTTTTATTTTCATGTGCCTAATATAGTTTAATTTACAATTTTTTTGCTACAACATATCCTCTTTCATTGCTTATTGTAATAATTTCTTTTGAGTAGTTGTATTTTCTACATATTTCATCAATTGCTCTAACCACTCCGGGAAATTTTGTTGGCGTATAATCATCAAAAAAAACAATATCTCCTTTAATTTGTTTATCAGCAATATTCAAAAATTCGCTAATAAGATAATAATATTCGTGTGCACTATCAAGAAAAGCAAAATGTATTCTTGGAGTTTGTATTTTAGGTAGTTCAATTTTTGTATTTCCTTGATAAAAAATTATGTATCTTTCTATTAAATCATTATATTTTACCAGTAGCTCGGCTCTTGTTTTTTTTTGTTGGTTGTCGTCTATGCAATTCCAATACATTTTTATATTGTGAGGCAACACATCAAAAGTTATTATTTTTCCTTCTTTATTATTATCCTGCAAAGCTTTTGCCATGCAAATAGCCGAAAAACCACGAGCCGTTCCTGTCTCTAAAACATTATAACTATGTAAGTTATTTGTTTTTATATAGTTCGCCAAACTTGTGTAAAGCAACCTGCCGTGAACATAAACAATATCCGATTTTTTTATTACCACCTGCGTATGTAAAGCAAGTTTATTATACCATTCAAAATTAATTTGCTCATTATATTTTTTTTCAAAATCATCAATCAGTAAGTATTTTTTGTTTTTGGCGGTTTCCCAAATTTGCAAATACTCTTCTTTGTTTGCTAATATTTTTTTAGTTAACGGAGAATTATACCACCTAAAGTTGGCATATTTATTTACTGTTTTTACAATAAAATTATCTATTTTTTGAAGTATTCTTGGATACATAAAATTTTATTTTCTATTTTTTTTATTTTGCATCACAATAAGAATTGAATGCGAAGAGTATCTATTAAATATGAATGAAATAAATTTTGATAATGCAATTATTGGAATACTACGACTGTCAAATATTTTTTGCAATAATTTTTTAAACAAACTAACTTCATCTTTTAAACCCTTTATTCCAGTTAAATGTTGTTTTTTAACATAACAAAAATCGTATTCTTTTAATTTTTCAATAACTGTTTTGTGGTCTAAGGCAAATTGATAAAAATTTTTTATCAGTTCATCATCGTTTTTCCATATTTTATAATTATCATTTTTAGCTTTTTTGTTTCTTAACTTACTCATGTGTGGGAAGTTAATAAATAAATACCCGTTTGGTTTAATCACTCGTTTCATTTCTGCAATAATTTCATCGTACCCGTTGTAAAAATGTTCTATAACACCAAACGACCAATAGCCATCAAAAGTATTATCTTCAAAATCAAGTATTCGTACATCACCAATTCTCACCTCAAGTTCTGGTTTAAATTTATTGACAATAGCAACAGTTTTTTCTGCATAATCAATACCAATAACCTTATATTCATACTTTTGCAATTTATATACCTCCTGTCCTATTCCACAACCACCTTCAATAATTGTGCTTCCTTTTTTAAGATATTTCTTTGTGTTTCTAATTACATAATCAAACGGCGAGAGCAATACAGGATACATTTTAGAAAAAGAATAATCATTCCAGTGTTTATCCCAAAAATCTGAGTTAGAAGCCTTTCCTATGTAAACCAAACGATTATTAATTTTATCATAATAGCGTTTCATATTTTAAGTTTTTGAAATAAATAATTATTTATGTTAATTTGTTGGCTCATATAGACATTCAAGGTCTTGTTAAAATATTCATTATAAATTAAATAATCAAATTTAATGTTTTTGTAGAACACCTAAAGTCAATTAGAAATTAGCATTTGCAAACAAAATTTATTAAATCAAAATAATTTAATGTATCAGCTTAGGCATATTAAAATAAATAATTAACCATTTAAATTTGTTTTTTTGAATTTTATCTTCTTCAAAAAAATATGCAAATATCTTGATAAAATTTTAATAATATTGTGAACATTTAAAACAATATCTTCTCCTATTAATTTTTTTACAAAATCTGAAAAAAAGTTTAAATACTGTTGAAAACCTGTTTCTAATTCGTTAGGAATAGCCCATAAAGTGGCATGTTTCATAATTAGTTTACACTTTTAAAAACTTATTTTTTTTGCAACTGATGTACAAAATATATTGATTGAAATATATAAAATGGCTACCTACATAACATTGGATTTTATAATGATAAATCTTCTACTTTGTTTGTGAAAGTTTTTTCACTTTGACAAAGCTGTAATTCGTTGTATATTCGTGGTAGCCAAAACTTTGACAAAGTGAAAAAAACTTTGTCAAAGTTTTTTTTTCTAACTTTAGGTGGGTAGCCTATAAAATTAAGTGCTATATTTACTTTATCAATTAATTTTCAATAAACTCTCTAAACTTACCAATCAGAAAATCAAGTTTAGAAGCATCTCCAACACCAGTAAATTTATTGTTTTTTATTTCTGTACCAAACCAATTGTTTTCAGAGGTTTCGTTTAAAACAAAATCGGTTTCACAATTTACAAAATCAGTATCTTGTAAATCTATTTCTAAATGCCAGCCTGGATTATCAAGAGTTTTTATTTTTATACCATAAGTATGCTCCCAATCTCCGTTGTGTTGTTGTGCATACCAACTTTCTAACCAATTAATGTTTGTCATCTTTTCTTGTTTTGATATAAATATGCTTTATTATTTGTTTTAAAATGCTTAATGAATTAGCTTTTTCAAACTTAAAATTTTATGAATTATAAAAAAAAAAATCTAAACAACTTAGATATTTACGGCTTGTTTACAGCACTATACATATCAATAAACAAATGATAAACTTTAACAATCATACCCTCTCGCTCATGTAGTGCTAATCCAATTCTCAAATTTGCCTTAGCTCCATTTGCGGTATCAACAAAAGATAATAACTTATATTTATCTTCAAAATCTGGTTTGTTATTAAGGTCTTGAACATATACAACATAATTATCCCATAATTTTTTAAAGTTAGAAGCATTTGCATAAACAATAATAAAATTTGTTTGATGTCCAATTGTATCGTATTTGTGAATAAGTTTGTTGATATGTTTACTTATTTCTTTGTTTTTTTTCCCAGCAGATGCTAATTTGAACGCCTCAATAATGCATATTGGAGTTCCGTTACTTTTACGAATCATTATATCTAATTCTCCATAATTCACATTAGAAATTCCACTTTGTGTTTGGTCGGTAGCAAAATAATGGTGGTCTCTTAAATAACTGACAAAATCGTTGTTATGAATATCCTCAATTTTTTCCACTCCTTTCTTTTCTGCAAGTCTAATGGCTTTTTGAATTAAATCAATACGAAATTTATCTGGATTAAATACTGGCGTACTATCTATATATTTTGACTCAGGCAAACTTTGAATGACACTTACATTAATATCAAATTTCCTTTCATTTTGGGCTATTGATAATTCCAATAATTGTGTGTTTTGTTTTTTAAAAAATCTTATTTCTAATTTTAATTCATTTATAGCTTCATTTTTTTTCTCTAAATTGTCTGATAGAAATAAAATATTTTCATAATAGTCTTGAATTTTTCTATTCAAATTTTGATTTTCATAGCCCAAATCTCTAACTAATTGTCTTAGTTCAAATGCTTTTTGTCTATCAAGTTTATTAGCCTCTTCTTTTGATATTAAATCTTCATTTTGTTTTACAAATAAATCAACAAATTTGATTAAATAACTATCTATATCAGAAATAGAAAAAGTAAGTGATGTTTCTGCAACAAGTTGCAGTCCCGACTCAATTTTGTGAACATTTAAAACAATGTCTTCTCCTGTTAATTTTTTAACAAAATCTGAAAAAAAGTTTAAATACTGTTGAAAACCTGTCTTTAACTCGTTAGGAACATCCCATAAAGTTGAATATTTATAAACACCTCTTCTTTTATTTAAGTAATCCATTAGTTCAATAATTCCCAAATCTTTTGCTTCTATCATTTTTGA
The DNA here is from genome assembly GCA_029938985.1 of Bacteroidales bacterium. Taxonomy (GTDB): domain Bacteria; phylum Bacteroidota; class Bacteroidia; order Bacteroidales; family JAOZQN01; genus JAOZQN01. The sequence continues at coordinate 6,449 of JAOZTW010000028.1, forward strand.
TAATGGGTTACTGTTTGTTCCCAAAAGATATATTCTATCTAACTTTTTCAAATCAGCCAATTCAACAGGATATTCTTCAAGATTGTTTCCATCAAGTAATAAATTTTTTAAATTCGTTAATTTTCCTATTTCTTTTGGTAATGTTATGAGGTTGTTATTAAAGAAATTTAAGTTTGTTAACTGTTTTAAATTTCCTATTTCTTTTGGTAGGTCTGAAATTTTATTATATGATAAATTTAAGTTAATAAGTTTAGTGAAATTATCATAATTAAACTCACTTATTTCATTGTTTTCAACTTCTAAATAGATTAGATTTTTTAATTCTTTAATATTTTCAGTAATTTGTTTTATTTTATTATTACCTGCAAATAATCCTTTTAAAGATGCTATGTTTAACAAATTTTCTGGTATATTAATAAAATGATTATTGGATATATTTATTCCTACAATTTTAAGTTTATTAAAACCATCAGGCAAGTTTGAAAGATTGTTATTATTCAAATTTATTGAAAATAGGCTTTCCAATTTATTTATTTCATTTGGTATGTTTTTTAATTCACAATTTTCAATAAATAATGTTTTGAGATTTTTCAGTTTACCAATCCCATCTAATTTCAAATTTTTATTATTAGATAAATCTAATGCTAAAATATTATCTAAGTTTTCAATACCAACTGGTAAAGTTTCTAATTGTTGGTTACTTAAATCTAAAAATAATATCTCTTCTTTTTTCACATTATTATATTCTTCAACACCTACAATAGTTTTTGATTTTTCTAATATTTCAAAAAAATTATTAATCTCTTCTTTTCTTGAAGAATCGGAATCATTAATAAATTTGATAAAACTATCTTTATAGCTTTCTAACTTTTCCATTATTTTATTATTTTAATAATTATAAAAAAAAACTGTGGAAAAACAGTTAAATTTCAACCGTATTTCCACAGAAATTTTTTACATTTGTTCTTTAATAGTAGCTTGTGCTGCTGCAAGTCTTGCAATTGGCACTCTGTAAGGCGAGCAACTCACGTAGTCCATTCCTACTCCATTACAAAACTCTACCGAAGAAGGTTCACCACCGTGTTCTCCACAAATACCAACTTTAAGGTCAGCTTTTACGCTACGTCCTTTGGAAGTACCCATTTCAATAAGTTGTCCTACACCAGTTTGGTCTATAACTTCAAATGGGTCAACAGGAATTATTCCTTTTTCAAGATAGATAGGTAAAAATTTACCAATATCATCACGAGAATATCCAAACGCCATTTGAGTAAGGTCGTTAGTACCAAACGAGAAAAACTCGGCATGTTCTGCAACTTGGTCGGCCGTAAGTGCTGCACGAGGAATTTCAATCATTGTACCTACAAGATACTCAACAGTATCACCATATTCCGCAAATACTTTGTTGGCAGTTCTTCTAACAATTTCTTCTTGCATTTTATATTCGCTGGCAGTACCAATTAGAGGCACCATAATCTCTGGCATAGCATTCACGCCACGTTGTTTAAGATTAAGAGCCGCCTCAATAATTGCACGAGTTTGCATTTCAGTAATTTCTGGATATGTGTTTCCAAGTCTGCAACCTCTGTGACCAAGCATTGGATTAATCTCATGAAGATTTTCAACAATTTCTAATAATGCTTGTTTTTTATTTATTTCCAAAATAGTTTCATCTATTTCTTCAAGGTCGTCGCAGTCAAACAGTTCAAATTTCAGATTAGCCAAATCATCTTTTAGTTCCATTGCATTAGGCAAAAATTCGTGCAATGGTGGGTCTAATAATCTCACTGTTACAGGCAGGTCGTGCATAGCTTCAAAAATACCTTCAAAATCTTCTCTTTGGAAAGGAAGTAATTTATCTAATGCTTTTCTACGTCCTATTTCATCTGGAGCAAGTATCATTTCTCTCATTGATTCAAGTCGTTTCTCGTCAAAAAACATGTGTTCGGTTCTTGTAAGTCCAATTCCTTTAGCACCAAAATCTCTTGCTATTCTCGCATCTTTTGGAGTGTCAGCATTTGTTCTAACATACATGCGACTATGTTTTTCAGATAAATCCATTAATTTGGCAAAATCTCCACCAAGCTCTGCTTCGGTAGTTTTTAGTTTACCTTCAATTACCTGTCCCGTAGTACCGTTAAGCGAAATCCAATCACCTTCTTTTATTGTTTTACCAGCTACTTTAAAAGTTCTTGTTTTGTAGTTTATTCGTAATGCACCAGCACCAGATACACAGCATTTTCCCATGCCACGTGCAACAACAGCGGCATGCGATGTCATACCACCACGAGCTGTAAGAATACCTTTTGCTGCATCCATACCTGCAAGGTCTTCTGGCGATGTTTCAATACGTACAAGAATTACGCTTTTTCCGTCTTTACGCCATTCTTCTGCTTCGTCGGCAAAAAATACAACTTGACCAGTTGCCGCTCCAGGTGATGCTGGTAATCCTTTGGCCAGAATTTCTGCACTTTCAAGTGCTTCTTTATCAAATACTGGGTGTAATAATTCGTCTAATTTGTTTGGCGTTTGACGAAGAAGAGCTTCTTTTTCATCAATTTTACCTTCTTCCAACATATCAATAGCAATTTTCACCATTGCCGCACCAGTTCTTTTACCCGTTCTGGTTTGAAGTAACCATAATTTACCATCTTCAATAGTAAACTCAAGGTCTTGCATTTCTTTATAATGGTCTTCTAATTTTTCTTGAACATCAAATAATTCAGTATATAATTCAGGCATTGCCTCTTCAAGAGACGGGAATTTTTCGGCTCTTTCTTCTTCCGAAACTTCGGCAAGTTTAGCCCATCTCATAGAACCTTCTTTTGTGATTTGTTGTGGTGTTCTTGTTCCTGCCACCACGTCTTCACCTTGTGCGTTAATTAGATATTCTCCGTTAAATAAATATTCGCCATTTCCAGCATCTCTGGTAAATGCCACTCCTGTTGCCGATGTTTCGCCCATGTTACCATATACCATTGCTTGAACGTTAACCGCTGTTCCCCATTCACTTGGTATTTTGTTTAATTTACGATAAAGAATAGCTCTATCGTTGTTCCAGCTTCCAAACACTGCCATAACCGAACCCCAAAGTTGTTCCCATGGATCAGTAGGAAAAGTTCTGCCTGTTTTTAATAAAACCGCTGCTTTAAATTTCTCAACCACTAATTTAAGGTCATCAACAGATAATTCTGTGTCCGATTCCACACCTTTAGCTTTTTTAGCTTGTTCAAGAATTTCTTCAAAAGGGTCTATATCTTCTTTAGATTCTGGTTTCATATCAAGTACTACGTCTCCATACATTTGTACAAATCGTCTGTACGAATCCCATGCAAATCTTTCGTTTCCTGATTTTGCAGCTATTCCAGCTACTGCCTCTTCGTTTAAACCAAGATTAAGAACTGTGTCCATCATACCGGGCATTGATGCTCTTGCTCCCGAACGAACAGATACTAATAATGGAGATTCTGAATCGCCAAATTTATTTCCCGTAATTTCTTCTAAATTTCTAATAGCATTTTCTACTTCCTCTTTAATTAGTTCAACAGTTCCATTTTGTCCAAGATTATTGTATTCGGCACAAACTTCTGTGGTGATAGTAAAACCTGGAGGTACTGGTACGCCTATTAAATTCATTTCTGCTAAGTTAGCACCTTTACCACCAAGAAGGTTTTTCATTTCTGATTTCCCCTCCGCTTTTTTATCTCCAAAAAGATATACTCTTTTTTTGTCTGACATAATTTTAATTATTTGTTAATATTTATTTGTGATTTTATTTTATGGTTAATTAATTACTATTCTTTGTGTAAACTTAATTCATTTACAAGTCAAGTTGAAATCTAATAAAAATTTTTACAAAAATATAAAGATTATTTGTTTTAAAAAATATAAAGATTATTTGTTTTAAAAAATATTATTATGTTGTAAAACTTTATTTTTTTATAAATAAAATTGAATTTTAAGTGTAAACCAATTCCTAATTTTATTATTATGGATTTACATAATGTCCTATAAATAGAATTGAATTTGTACTATTTTCTCTAATCATAAAAATAAATGGCTGATCGGCTCTAAATATTACAGGAGGTTTATTGTTAGTACTGGCACTCTTTCTGTTTAGAACAATAGCTGTTGCAGCAGTAGCCTCTGTACCAGCTTCATCAACTTCAATAAATGCTTTATGTAACACCTTGCTAAGGTACAAATTATTTTTCTTATTCATTCCCGAAAAATCAGCTTTTTTACCAAATGCAGATTTCATACCCATTTTTTTCAAAACCTTTTCTAAATCAAAACTTTCTTCAATTTTAAATTTAGGAATAGTAAATGCTACTTTTCTATATTTTAATTTTGAATTCCATTCTGTGAAATTTTCGTGAGTAAATTTTTCCTGTAAATCGTTAAATCCATCTTTGTTTTTTGGCAAAAATATTAACATGGTTGCATCTCTTCCTTCATAAGGAAGTGCCGCTATTTGAACATCTTCATTTTCAAAATAATGAGTTCCAAAAATACCTTGCATAAAATCTGTTTGAACAGTTTTTTTACTACTAATGAAAAAATCTTTTTTCTTTGTTTTAGCTTCTTTAAATGGATTACTCCAATTACCCTTAAAATAAATTGCGTTAACTAACACCAAACGAGTAGTTTTATCTAAAATCTTTTTTCCTATCAAATCTTTAATTTTATTATTAGTTTGTGATGCTACATATTTATTAATTTTTTCACGAGTTTTTCCTCTATTTTTTTCGTCTATAAAATCAACCATTTCAACAGGAGTGTTATAATTTGATTTTACTGTTTTTAAAAAAACGTCTTCAAAATGAAAATCTTTTTGTGCCCATAGAGAATTAGCAATACTAATTTGCGTAGCTTGCTTATCTTTTGATTTTTTTGGAATTTTATTCATAAGAATATTAAATTCACTATGACAACTGTCTGAATTTTCTAAAAAATGAAGAGTATTTTTCATTTCTTCTGCAGTTGTGCCAGCTGCTCCTACATAAGTCATGGATAGTGCCGATGAAATACTAAATGGAGAAAAGAAAACATTTTCTTTTGTTTTACTCAACTGTTGATAAAGTTCAAATGCAAACATTGAATTACCCTGCTCTGCTGTTTCTACTTCTACTTTTTGTGCAGTGCAAATAGACACCAACAAAAACCCTAATACTATAATTTGTATTCTTTTCATGTTATTAAAATTAAAAAATGTGTATTATATTAATTGTTTGAGATTGTGATTATTACATAAATAAATAATTATCAAAATAAGATATTCCTAAAAAAATAAATAAATAATATAGATTATTAAAAACTTCTTATTAATTTTACACAAAATTTTGAAAAAACTTTGTGCGTTTCTATTATTTAATACACCTAAATAATAGAAAATTATCAATTTTGCAAAATTAATAAAAAAAATATAATAAAATAAATTATTCTTTATGCCCACAAAAAAATTTATTCACCGACACCTTGGACCAAGCCAAGAAGATATAACTTTGATGTTAGAAAAAATAGGAATTTCTTCTTTGGAGGAATTGATTAATTTAACAATACCAGAGAATATTAGACAGGAAGTATCGCTTGATTTAGATAAACCAATTTCAGAGGCAGCGTTTAGTAGAAGGATAACAAAACTTGGATATAAAAACAAATTATTCCGAAATTTTATTGGAATGGGATATTATGGAACAATACTACCAGCTGTTATTCAGCGGAATGTACTTGAAAATCCTGTTTGGTACACCTCTTATACTCCTTATCAGGCAGAAATATCACAGGGACGTTTGGAGGCATTATTGAATTTCCAAACAGCTGTTAGTCAGCTTACAGCAATGGAAATAGCAAATGCTTCTTTGTTAGACGAAGCAACCGCAGCCGCCGAAGCCATGATAATGATGTATGCTATAAGGTCAAAAACCTTGAAGAAAGCTGGTGCAAACAAGTTTTTTATTGATAAAAATACTTATCCTCAAACAATTGCAGTTGTTAGTACACGTGCAAAATATCTTGGTTTTGAATTAATAATTGACGATTTTAATAGTTTTGAATTTAATAACAAAATTTTTGGAGCATTAATTCAATATCCGAACAACAACGGAGAAGTAGTAGATTATAAGGCTTTTGTTGAAAAAGCACATAATAATGAAAGCACTGTAGCTGTGGTGGCCGATTTACTTAGTCTCTCAATACTAACACCTCCAGGAGAGTGGGGGGCAGACATTGTAGTTGGTACTACTCAGCGGTTTGGTATTCCTATGGGCTATGGTGGACCTCATGCAGGATATTTTGCAACTCACGAAAAACACAAAAGAAAAATTCCAGGACGAATTATCGGAGTTTCAAAAGATGTTAATGGAAAGAAAGCTTTACGCATGGCGTTGCAAACAAGAGAACAACATATAAAACGAGAAAAAGCGACTTCAAATATTTGCACAGCTCAAGCTCTACTGGCTACAATGGCTGGTTTTTATGCTGTTTTTCATGGAGCAGAAGGTTTAAAAGAAATTGCTCTATATATTCATGGAAAAACAAATGAATTTGTTGCAAAAATTGAAGAATTAGGTTGTGTTCAATTAAATAAAAATTATTTTGATACCGTTAAAATTGAACTACCCAAAGATGTTGATAGAAAAGGCTTAGAAAAACTTGCATTGGAAAAAAAGACAAATTTTAGATATTTTGAAGATAATAAAATTGGAATAAGTATTGATGAGACAACAAGAGTAAAAGATTTGAATAAAACGATTAAAATATTTGGAAAAGCTACAAGTAAAATTTACAAAAAAGTAGAAAAAGTAAACGAAACTATTAGTTTTGAAGAAACATTTATTAGAAAAAGTGAATTTTTACAAGACAAGGTTTTTAAATTGTATCATTCGGAAACAGAAATGATGCGATACATTAAAAAACTGGAAAACAGAGATATGTCTTTAACGCACTCTATGATTTCGCTTGGTTCTTGTACTATGAAACTAAACTCTGCTACAAGTATGTTTCCTATTACAAATCCTTATTATGCAAATATTCACCCATTTGTACCTAAGTGGCAAGCCAAAGGTTACAAAAAATTATTTGAATCATTAAATGAATATTTATTAGAAATAACTGGTTTTGAAGACATTAGTTTGCAACCAAACTCTGGTGCCGCTGGCGAATATGCTGGTTTGATTGCCATAAAAGAATATCAAAACAGTATAAATGAAGGACATAGAAATGTTGTTTTAATACCCTCTTCGGCACATGGCACTAATCCTGCAAGTGCTGCAATGCTTGGTATGAAATTGATTATTACTAAATGTGATGAAAATGGAAACATTGATGTAGAAGACCTTAGAAAGAAAGCAGAAGATAATAAAGAAAATTTATCTGCTTTTATGGTTACCTATCCATCTACACATGGTGTTTTTGAAAGTAAAATAATTGAAATGTGTGAAATTATCCACAATAATGGTGGTCAAGTTTATATGGACGGAGCAAATATGAACGCTCAAATTGGTTATACTAATCCCCAAATAATTGGAGCCGATGTTTGTCATCTAAATCTTCATAAAACTTTTGCAATTCCACATGGTGGTGGCGGACCAGGCGTTGGACCTATTGCTGTTGCAAAGCATCTTTCCGATTTTCTCCCTTCGCATCCAGTTATTGATTTAGAGAAAAATATAACCTCCGCAGTAGCTGCTGCTCCTTTTGGTAGTCCGCTTGTGTTGCCTATTTCTTATGCTTATGTGAAAATGATGGGAGCTGAGGGTCTAAAAAAAGCCACAGAAATTGCAATATTAAATGCTAATTATATTGCTGTTTCGTTAAAAGATTATTACAAAACGCTTTATACTGGCGAAAACGGTATGGTAGCTCATGAGATGATTTTAGAATGTCGTGATATTAAAAAAGAAACAGGAATTACTGAGACAGATATTGCTAAGCGACTTATTGATTATGGTTTTCACGCTCCCACTTTATCGTTTCCTGTTCCTGGTACACTTATGGTTGAACCTACCGAAAGTGAATCAAAACAAGAGCTTGACAGATTTATTGAAGCTATGATTTCCATTCATGCCGAAATTCAAGAAATAAAAGAAGGAAAAGCCGATAAAGAAAATAATGTTTTGAAAAACTCGCCACACCCTGAATACGAAATAGTTGGAGATGATTGGAAACATGAATATAGTCGCTCAAAAGCTGCATATCCATTAGAATGGGTTAAAGAAAATAAATTTTGGGTAAACGTTGCACGTATTGACAATGCGTTTGGAGACAGAAACTTGGTTTGTAGCTGTGAGGATTTTATGTAAAGCGGTTTGTTATTAGTGGTTGGTTTATATTCTAATTATTTATAAAAAAACTTTGTTTTTTAAACAAAGTTTTATAGCATAATCAAATTTATGTATTTTATGTAAGTATTAATTAAAGTACATTACTGTTTATAAAAATGTAATTCTAATAACTGTTTAGGATTACATTTTTTGACGTTTTTCACGAGTATCAATTTTTTCGTTACTTTTGAAATATTAAAATGCTCATTTACAAAATGAAACTTTAATTCAAATATTTCAAAAAAGCCTTGAACTTGACACTCGTGAAAAACGCCAATTTTATAAACAAACCTTGATAATTAATACACTGAACTACCACTGATTTCTACTGGATTTCAACTGTATTCCTACCGAATTTCAATTGTATATATTTTAATCAAAAATGAATGTATAGCCTATTTGGTCAAAAGGGACATTAACTATTTCTGCATATTCAATACCTGTTTCTTCCATATCTTCGTCGTCTTCTGGATAATGCCATTTTACTACTACATCGTTTCCACTTTTATACATTTCTTCAAATTTATATAATATATCAAGTATTATTTTTGAAGATGCTGTATTAAAATAATCTAATTTTAAATGAACAATTGTTTCGGAGTTTGGATTTTCCATATAGTTGTCTATCCATGCTAAGACATTTCTATAAAAATGAGACACATCTGGCGGAAAAGATTTTCCTTCAATTGCCATATAACCACTACTTGCATCTAACGCTATTTTTGGTGTGTCAATGTTTGGTGCTACCTTTAAATTTTCTAATAATTTTTTCATCTTTTTTATATTTTATTATCTATTAGACAAAAACCGTGCATAAATTTAATATTCTTGTTTTTTTTTACTTTTTATTTCAAAATTTATTTTTTGTTTATCTAACTCTTATTAATTTATTTATTATTCTTGTAGTGTTTTGGTCATATACAGCAAATTTTACATTAATAGTTGAATTGTTATTAATATGTGATGGTATTACATAAAAATAATTTATTGTCGCTTTCTTTGTTTTTTCATCAAATATGAATGACGTATTGTTTTCTTTGGTGTCACACAATATGTCTGGACTGATTTCAAATTTTTTCAAATATTCCGTAGAACTAATATTTATGGTATAATATACTATATCGCCAGCGTCAAAACTTTCTCCGTTCTTTTGGATATGTATATATGGGGTATTAATTTTTAGGAACTCAGTTGTTGTAAAAGCAGAAAAAACAACAAATACAATCAATAATAGTAACCATTTGTTTTTCATATACAATATTTTAATTTGTTTATATATATAATTAAAACAAGTAAATAGATTGTATTATTTATAGTAAGGAATGATACAATTATTCAATGGTTCAATGATACAATTATGTAATTATAAACCAATAGATTAAAAAAATATAAATGTGTAAAAACTTTTGTATGGGTACTTAGTGTAATGTTGTGGTAAATTTATTATAAACATAATATATTTTTATTCTGTTTTGTGCAGGAAAACTTGGTGTGAATTTAAAAGACTTTAGACGCACAATATTTGCCTTAGTGAAAAAGAATAAATAACGAACCCCAATCTACTTGTTTATTTTGTCCTTTTAAAAATTTTAAAAAAGTCATTAAATAGCTCGCTATTTGCAGATTTGTTAAAATTCTAAAAGAACAAAAAAACGGCGTATCCTGGAGTTACTTATGTACAGCTATCTTCTCAAAATCAAATTAAGGCAGAATATTATTATTGCAAATTTCCATTTTACTAATAAAATCAAGATTTTCGCCCGAATAATTGTATTGATACAAACCATCATCACCAACTACAAGTAAAATTTCGCCAAGAGCAATTACATCATTTGCACTTATTTTAAAATGCTGTAAAAGATTTATTTCAGGTGTGTTACTTACATCATATACTTTTAAACCATCATCACAAAGAAACAGTTTATTGTTGTCAATGCCAAGCCCCAGAGGACGTTGCATTTGGTGTTGTTGTAATAACATTGGATAGCTAACATTCGAAATATCAATAATATGTAATTCGTTGGTATTGCCAGCACACCAGTTTCCATTGTCGTTGGAATGTAGAGTAACATAAGCAAAAGTACTATCTACAATCACTGGGTCGCAAGAAGTTATGTGAGAATAATCTGAAACATGTACAGGATTATCGGCTTGCTCAATCGAATAAATAAACATACCATCTTGTGAACCAATGAAAAGCATATCATTTTTCGGAAAAATAGTTTCAATACCAAATCCCATTGTTACATCGGTTGTAAAATATGGTTGTGCATCGTTGCTTATGTTAAATAATTTCATGCTTTCGTTGTTCACGGTGTACAAATAATCGTCCACCACTGCAAACCTTGCCATTGAGCCTGCTTTACCTGTTTCTGTGCCAGCTCCATCAAAAGAAGAGTCGGCTGAACATGAGAATAATAAAATTGATATTACTGTAAAAAAGCTAAATAATTTTATATTTTGTGTTTTCATTTTATATTGTTTAAGAATTAATTTATTATAATATTTTTTAATTTTTTTCCCAGCCAATAATTATAGTATTTTCTGGTCTTGATTCTTGATAAAATTCAGGTCTTAAACCTCGTCCGTCTGGCGGAAGATGCTCTGGAAAAATATCTTTAACTCTCTTAGTTACAGCCATGTTTGATGCTCCATTTGAAATATCAATTGCAACAAGGTCTGTCGCATTATCTACATATATCACGTTGTTTTTCATTGCCATATCCACACTTCCTGGAACTGCAATAAATGCAGTGTTGTGGGGTTCTTTCGGATTCGAATTATCTACAACATGTATTCCTTCGTATCTTTCTACAATATAGATAAAATTATCCTTAAAAAATATTTTACCAGTCGCACACATCTGACGTGGAGCTTGAACCGAAATAGAATTTTCTAAATTAGTCCTTTCCATTAACACTGGTTTGTAGTCGGAATAAAATTCTTCTCCTCCAAATGGCTCCCAACATGATGATAAAAATAACATAACAATAATTGCTATTACTGGAATTGATTTTTTCATAGTTTTAATTTTTTAATAATGAATAAATAAGGAATGATACAATTATATAATTGTTTAATGGCTCAATAGTTCAATGATGTAATTATAAACCAATAGATTAAAAAAATATAAATGTATCAAAACTTTTGTATTGGTACTTAGTTTATTTGTATTAATATACCTAATATGGAATTGGAAAATAATAAGTTTGAAAACAGCTAAATTAGTTTGCAATTTTTCAGGACTTAAAAACAAATTACTAATAATGAATTATTTAAAACTTATTGGCGTTTTCACGAGTGTCAAGTTCAAGGCTTTTTTGAAATATTAGAATTAAA
>JAOZTW010000964.1 GCA_029938985.1 Bacteroidales bacterium
TAAAGGGTTAATAATTGTCAATTTTATACTATTTTGGTAATTACATTTGTAATTACTTTATTATAAGTGTTTTATAATGTTTTTTTAATAGTATATAAGTAAAATTAATTTTATAAATTATTGATAATCAATATAAAATGAAAGCAAAAACTTTAGTTTATAATATGCCTAAAAATTAATTCTTTTTTAATGAAATACTATATCATAGCTGGTGAAGCTTCGGGAGATTTACATGGTGCAAACCTAATAAAAAATTTAAAATTATTTGATAATAAAGCAGATTTCAGATATTTTGGAGGTGATTTAATGCAGGCACAAGGCGGTAGGCTTGTTAAGCATTACAAAAATATGGCTTTCATGGGATTGTTTGAGGTTATTGCAAACATACGAACTATAAAAAAGAATTTTGATTTTTGCAAAAAGGATATTATTGATTATAAGCCAGATGTGGTAATTTTAATAGATTATCCTGGTTTTAATCTCCGAATAGCAAAATTTGCCCACGAAATCAATTTAAAGGTATATTATTATATTTCGCCTAAAATTTGGGCTTGGAACAAGAAAAGAGCTAAGAAAATAAAACTTTATATTGATAAACTGTTTATCATTTTTCCTTTTGAAATTGATTTTTATAAAAAACTTGATTACCAAGTAGAATATTTTGGTAACCCTACAATTGATGTTGTTGAAAATGAGTTGAAAAATAAAATATCATTTGAAAATTTCAGACATAAACATGATTTGGACAACAAACCAATAGTTGCACTTTTGCCTGGTAGTCGCAAACAGGAAATAAATCGTTTGCTACCAGTAATGCTTCCATTGGTTAGTAAATATAAAGATTATCAATTCATTATAGCAGGAGTTTCTTCTTTGGATAAATCTCTTTATCAAAAAGTGTGTAATAATTTGAATATTAAAATTATTTTTGACCAAACCTATCAATTACTCCAACATACTACTGTGGCAATTGTAACTTCGGGTACAGCAACTCTCGAAACAGCACTATATAATGTTCCTCAGGTTGTTTGTTATAAAGCGGGAAGTGTTTCGTATTTTATAGCAATAAATTTTGTGGTAAAAATTGATTTTTTTTCATTAGTAAATATAATAATGAAAAAAGAAATAGTGAAGGAATATTTGCAAAAAAATCTAACTGAAAGTATTGATGGCGAAATTGATAGAATATTAAATAATAAAGAATATCGTAATAAAATGTTAGAAAATTATCAGCAATTAAAAAACACACTTGGCAAAAGTGGTTCTCCTAATAGAACCGCCAAATTTATTGTAAACAGTTTGAAATGAAAAAAATAATTGTTTATGCTCTATCATAAGGAATGATTCAATTATTAAATGGTTCAATGATACTACGATACAACTACAAACCTGCCGATTAAAGAAATACAATTGTGAAAAAACTTTTGGCGTTTTTCACGAGTATCAATTTCTTCGTTACTTTTGAAATATTAAAATG
>JAOZTW010000411.1 GCA_029938985.1 Bacteroidales bacterium
AATTAATTTTATAAATTATTGATAATCAATATAAAATGAAAGCAAAAACTTTAGAATTTAATATCCATATTAATTTTCTATTCTATATTTATCAAAATTAATTTTTTCGTTATTAAGCATTTTTTTATTGATAAGTTCAAATTTTTCTTCGTTAAAAATAAAACCTTCGTTTGAATTTTTGGCATCAATAATTTCTTGTTTGTAAGGGACTTCTGTTAATATTTCAGTATTAAGAATATCAATTAATTGTTTTTTATATTCATAAGATAAGCTATTAGACAAAGTGCATATCGCATTAAAAATATTTATTTGAATTTTTGTTTCCATAAATCAGTTTTTTAAATTTAGCAGATTTTATTTAATAATGTAAAAATAGATATTTATAACAGCTATCTACTTAAACCTCTATTGTGTATTATGTGTTTTGTTTTAATATGCCAAATAAATTTTTACAAGTATTTTATATAAATTTTGCGGTGTAACTTTTTTTGCATTTTTTTAATTCTTTTGGTGTACCAGTAAAAATAATTTTCCCGCCTTTGTGTCCACCTTCTTTTCCGATGTCTATTATATGGTCAGCCACTTTAATAACCTCAGTGTTGTGTTCAATCACAATTACTGTGTTTCCCTTATCCACTATTTTTTGCAATACATTTATTAACATTTTCACATCTTCAAAGTGCATACCTGTTGTTGGTTCGTCTAATATGAAAATTGTTTTTCCTGTTGCTCGTTTAGATAATTCTGCCGATAATTTTACTCTTTGTGACTCTCCACCCGAAAGTGTTGTAGATGATTGTCCTAATTTAATATAACCAAGTCCTACGTCTTGCATGGCTTTTACTTTTGTATAAATTTTAGGTATATTTGCAAAAAATTCAACACTTTCATCAATTGTTAAATCTAAGGTATCAGAAATTGATTTGCCTTTAAACCTTACATCAAGAGTTTCTCTATTATATCTACGTCCATTACAATCTTTGCATGTAACATAAACATCTGGTAAAAAGTTCATTTCAATAGTTTGCAAGCCCGCACCTTTACATGTTTCGCAACGCCCACCTTTTACATTAAAAGAAAAACGACCTGTTTTGTATCCTCTAATTTGTGCCTCTGGTAAGCGAGCAAAAAGACTACGAATATCTGTAAAAACCTGTGTGTAAGTTGCAGGGTTTGAGCGTGGTGTGCGTCCTAATGGTGCTTGACTAACTTCTACCACCTTATCAATATGTTCAATTCCTTCAACCGATTTGTATTTCAAAGGTGTTTTTTTTGATTTATACAATTGTTGACTTAAAATGGGGTGAAGTGTGGAATTTATCAAAGAAGATTTTCCACTGCCCGACACACCAGTTACACATATAAATTTACCAAGAGGAAATTCTACATTTATGTTTTTCAGGTTGTTGCCTTTTGCACCTTTAATTTTAATTGATAATCCTGAGCCTTTACGAAGTTGTTTTGGAATTTCAATTTTTTTCTTGTCATTTAAGTATTGAGACGTAAGTGTGTTTAATTTCAAAATTTCTTTAGGAGTTCCACTGGCTACTATTTCGCCACCATGTTTTCCTGCAAAAGGTCCAATATCTACAATATAATCAGCCGACAACATCATTTCTTTGTCGTGTTCCACCACTATAACCGAGTTTTGATTGTCTCTTAATTCTTTTAGCGATTTTATCAATTTTTCGTTGTCTTTTGGGTGTAAACCAATACTTGGTTCATCAAGAATATACAACACGTTCACCAATTGAGAACCAATTTGTGTGGCAAGTCTAATTCGCTGACTTTCACCACCAGATAATGTTTTTGAACTTCTGTTTAATGATAAATACCCAAGTCCTACATCTAATAAAAATTGTGTTCTTACTCTTATTTCTTTTAAAATTTCTTTTGAAATTATTTTTTGTTTTTTAGTAAGTTTTGGTTCAATATTTTTTAACCATTTACTAAATTCTTCTATATCTAAAAAAGTTAAATCTAATATATTTTTATCATCAATTTTAAATTGTAGCATTTCCTTTTTTAAGCGATATCCTCCACAATCAGGACAAGTTTTTTTAATAATAAATCGCTCTATTTGATTTGAATTTCTACCAACCTTTTTATTATTATTTAAATGATGAAAAACACCTTTAAATTCAGTATAATAATTTGCATTTTTTCCAAGCGGACTATCGTCTAATCTAATTTTTTCGTCCGAACCATACAATATTGTATTTAAAGCTTCTTCTGGAAATTTATTCATTTTTGTTTTTAATGTAACTTTTGCTTTCTTACAAATGGCTTCTATTTGCCAAAACAACAAATTGTTTTTATAAGCACCAATAGGAATTATTGCTCCATCATAAATACTAATTTTTTTATCTGGAATAACTTTATTAATTTCAATTTCTTTTATTTCTCCAATTCCTTTGCAATTAGGGCAGTAGCCAACAGGCGAGTTAAACGAAAAACTATTTGGAGCAGGCACATTATAAGAAATTCCAGAGGTTGGACACATTAGAGAGCGACTAAAATATTTTATTTCATCACTATCTTTTTCCAAAACCATTGTAATTCCTTTGCCAAAATTCATTGCAGAATTAATAGATTTTTTTAGCCGTTTAATTCCTCCTTTGTCTTCATTATTTTTTGGAACTTTAATTTTGTCAATAACAATCTCAATATTATGAGTTTTGTAACGTTGCAATTTCATTCCATAAGTAATTTCTCTAATTTCGCCGTCAACTCTTACTTGCAAAAAACCTTTCTTTAATATACTTGCAAACAGCTCTCTATAATGTCCTTTTCTTCCTTTAATAATTGGAGCAAGTATTATTATTTTAGAATTTTTGTATTTATCCAAAATAATATTAAAAATTTGCTCGTCGGTATATTTAATCATTTTTTCGCCTGTGATATGCGAATAAGCAATACTTGCTTTGGCAAACCAAAGTCGCAGAAAATCATATATTTCGGTAATTGTACCAACAGTAGAACGAGGATTTTTATTTGTAGTTTTTTGTTCTATAGCAATCACTGGCGACAAGCCACTAATTTTATCCACATCTGGTCGTTCTAATTCGCCCAAAAATTGGCGAGCATAGGCAGCAAATGTCTCAATATAACGTCTTTGTCCTTCTGCATAAATTGTATCAAATGCCAACGACGATTTTCCACTACCACTTAATCCAGTAATTACAGTTAGTTGATTGCGAGGGATTTGCACATCAATATTTTTCAAATTGTGAACTCTCGCCCCTAAAACTTCTATCATAATATTTTTTTTATATGCCTTATAATTTGGTTTATTATAGTTGTAGATAAATTTGCAACTTATTATTTCATTTCCTCTAAAATAATTCCCATAATTTTTTATTAAATAAAATTTCTTCTCTCACAAAACGCAAAGCTTTAGTATTAATACCTAAAGAAGTAATTAACAATAATATATCAAGGATATTTTTATCTGTTTCTTGTTCTATCCATTGTTCAAAATTTGTATTTATGGATAGTTCCTTTTTCTTTATCCAGGACTTGATATCTTGAACAAGCTCTTCTTGGTTTAACGATTTGTTATATTCTATATATTTTTTATTTTTAGATAATTCTTTTACTTTTTCTATAAAATCATTTAAAGTATTATCGAAATCCATAAACACTGGATTTAATTTTACGGCTTCTGAAATTAAAAATTGTTCGTGTTCGTTGTATTGTTTTACAAAATTATTAATTCTGTTATTGAACTCTTGTAATTCTTTTTCTTTTTCCTCTTCTTGTTTGTTAATTATTTCTATATCAACATTTTCTTCAATTATATTTTCAACTTTGTTCTGTGTTTTTATTAATTTGTTATAAGAATTTTTATTATCCTCTTTCCATTTCTCTATTATTTTTTTGTATTCTGTGCCTTTTTTGGGGTCGTGATACATAAATGCTTCGAAAAGTTGTTTTTCGGAGGCATAAACAGGACAAATATCAACTCTATAGCCCATCATTCTTCGCATTGTTCCAAATATATCTTCCTCACCTGTCTCCAATGCTTGTTTATTGGTATATAAAAGCTCTAATTTTTCACGTTGTTCTGGCGACCACAAAATATATTCATTAAGTAGTTCTTTTAATATATATTCTATCTTATAATTTTGTGTGTCTTTTTGTTTGTATTCATCATCATGGTCTAAAAGCAATAATTTTTTGCTTTTACTTATTATATCTAATGTACTTTCCAAATCTTTTGTTACAGACATCCAAGGATTAAGCACATCATAGAATCCAAAAGTAGCAAAAGTAGTATTGGAAAGCACTTCTGAATAATAGTTAAGTGCCGGTTGGTAACCTATTTCTTCAATAGCAAAACTCATATTTGATAAAACAGGTTTCATATATATCATATCTAATCTTGCAACAAGTTCTTCTTTAGTGTCATAATAGTCTATCAACGAATTTAATAATCTATATTTATCAAAATAAATAGGAATATCAAATTTTTCATTAAACAAAACATCAAGCCACTTTATCAGCTTTTTTATTATTTCTAATTTTCCGTTTCTTACAATTAAAAAAATTCTACCAGGTAAAATGTTTTCTAACATTATTCCTATCGCAATTATTGCATATTTATATAATGCACCTTCTGGGTTTATATCAAAATAGCTACCATTTGCTTTTGGGGGATACCCATAGTTTTTGTTAATTTCGTGTCTATACCAAGTAATAGGCATGTCTTTATCTATCTCCTCGCCTTCTAAGCCATGTTTTAACTGCATGTCCCAATTTTTGTAGAATTTTACAGTAAAACGTGCCGAAAAACTCATGCGATCTCCCCAAAAAGATATATGTTCTTTCTCTGTGTTTTGTTCTAAGCAAAGATTATAGTGAGCTTTATTTAATTTTGGAGAACGACCATTATAACCTTCAAGACGTTGCAACTGGAGTGGAAATGAATTAGTTATTGTTATTATTCTTTTATATGCAACATTCCAATCCTCTTCTGAAATTTTAGAATCTTTAAAAAAAATTTGTATCATATTTTTATTTTGTCTATAGAATTAATATTATTTTGAAAAAATCTGTCGTAAAATTTTAATTAATTTATTTCTAATATTTTCTTTATTTCCTCTTGCGTTTTTTCGAAAATTTCAGCAATTTCTTTAATACTTTTACCATCTCTAACATTTAATTTGAAAACTTTATTTTCAAACTCTATTTTTTCTTTTTCTTTTTCTGCTTTTTTA
>JAOZTW010000412.1 GCA_029938985.1 Bacteroidales bacterium
AAAGGGTTAATAATTGTCAATTTTATACTATTTTGGTAATTACATTTGTAATTGTCTTATTATAAGTGTTTTATAATGCTTTTTTAATAGTATATAAGTAAAATTAATTTTATTAATTATTGATAATCAATATAAAATGAAAGCAAAAACTTAATTATCAAAGTAATAAAAACCAGTTTAAAGGTATAATTACTGTATCTTTTTCAATTTTAAAATCATCTGTTTTTGTATTTATTATTATACCATACCTATATTGAATTTTACTTCTTGTAATTTGCTTTGTAGATTTTTTGTTTATACCAACCTCAATTAATATTGGAATATTTTTTGTTTCAATTACAAAATCTGGATTTTTGCTTTTTTTATTACTCGCAAACGACAACAAAGCATCATCAAAAAAACGTCTTAAATACATTACTACAATATCTTCGTAAAATTTTGCCATATATTTTTTCCCAATAGAGTTTTCTATATGAGATATTAATGCAAGACGAATAGAGGGCGACATGAAAAATGCTTTTTTCATTTTATTCAATTTACTGTCAATCCCACCATAAGGATATAGTACATTTAATAATTCAGCTTTTGCCAAAATATCAATTACTTCATTTATTTCATCTTGCGGAATTCCAATTACTTGACTTAATGTTTGCACATTTATCTCATCAGAAGCGGCGAGACGTAATAATATTTTTTTTGAATTTGTAGGCTTTATATTTTTACTAATAGTTGGAATATCTTCATATATTACTCGATGATATAAACTGTCCAGTTCCGATAAAATAAAATTTGTGTTTCTATGCAAACTGAAACGAGTAATGTTATGATATTTTATATAATTATCTATTAAAATTTCTTTGTTGTCAAGTTTATTATAATAATATGTTATTTCGCCTGATAATTTATTTAGTTTATTTTCTAATTCTGTAATATTTTCAGAATAGAATAAAGCATCTTTTAAATTGTCTTGTAATCTGTTTTCAATATCAATATTTTTTGTAATTGATAGGTATTCTGAAAATTGCAATGGAAATGTGTGTAGCATTAACATTCTTGTTGCCAAATCTGCCGTTGTTTGCAGAAGCAGTGCAGAACTTCCAGTTACTACGATATATGCACTTCGCATATCCTCATAAATAATTTTTAGTGAACTACTCCATTTAGGGTCTATATGTACTTCATCAAAAAGTAATACTGCTTTTTTATAAAAAAATTCTTTATTATTATTTTCAATATGCCAAAATATATCCAAAATACTATAACCTAAATCTATAATTTTCTCAACTTTAAAAAAGTAAATATTATCCATATCCGATTTATTGGCATAATCTGCAATTTGCCAAAGCAAGGTTGTTTTACCTGTTCCTCGCAAACCAGATAAAGCAATCATACGTGGTTCTGCTCCGTGTTTATAAAAATCATCGTAACATTGCTTCAAATCTTTAAAATTCTCTCTTGGTTTGTATTTTGTATTAAAAATTTGATGTTTTAAATATGGTTTTATTTCATTATGAGTTACTTTGGAATTTTGGAATATTTTGTCTATTTCTGTCATTTTATTTATTTAATATGCCTTGTAAAATTAAATTATAACTTCATAAACGGCAAATAGGAATTGAAAATTAATAATTAGGTAACCATCTGTTGTTTATAAAATATTAAAAAAAACAAATATTTACAACATAATAAAATAACTACTGGCATTCAAAATCGGTAACATAAAATATTTCCCGCTTTCCTGCACTGCAAGGAGAGGTATTTTCAGGACTAATTGTTACCGTTTTTAAATAACCTGTAATTTTAAGATTTTCGGAACAAGAAGCCTCTTCTTTAAGTTCTTCAAAACAAATAACTAATTCCTCGCCAGAAGTAGCAACAAAAAAACCTACTTCAAAACAATAACAACTAATGTCGTTCATTATCCCTTTTTTGCTATCATAAGTACCAATATATTCTAATTTTTCTGTGTTTTTTACACTATTATTATTAGACCGTTTGTTGGTAAAACAGCTTGTTGTCAAGACAGTTAAACCAAATATTGATAATAATAGAAGTTTGTTTTTCATAGTTATAATTTTGAAATTCAATAAATTCTTTGTGGGGAAAATAGTTATAATACCACAGCCATTAAATCCCTCAATGAGGGGTTAATTTCCTGTAATAATCATTTTATATTTTGCACCATTTTCTACTTCTTCTCTGGTGTATAAATCGTTGTGATATTGATTTTTAACATAAAGTTCTGTTTGGTCACAATAATGTTTGCTTGCTGGTTGCCCGGAGTTTCCTGTTGGTATAATTGTTTGACTCGTTGCCCAGTTATCTAATGTGAAAATATGCCGATGCGAAGCCCCAAAATTTATTTTATATAAATCGTTAAAAGAGTAGGCATAAGGAGCTACGGTATGGTGACTTCCTCCAATTTCATAAGCTTTTGTTTTTAATTTAAAAGCCAAATTTAATATTTTCACTTTTGCAAAAGGATGTTCTAATTCAAATTTGTGCATTTTTCCCCACTCCCAAGTCTCAGGATTATTACCAAGTTTAATTTTTAACGAATCTATAGTTTCTAAATAGCTAATTTTTACTATCTCAGCAAAATCCTCTTTGGTGTCTGGAGTTGTAATATTATCTGTCCAAGAAGAAAACGGATTTAACCAAGTATATTCAAAAATACTATTGGTTAAAATTCTATAGTTTATATATTTTTCATATAATTTATCTCCCATTTCATCTTTTATCATATTTTTAATAAAGATAATATAAAATTCTTCAAAAATAGCAGCCGCACCACTTTGAGCCACTATGTTGCCGTCCCATTTTGACAATATTTTAGTTGCAGTTTTCACTGTTTGGTTTTGATCTTGTATTTTAGATACTTCAAAAATTATTTTTGGAAGAAATTTTTCTACCAATTTAGATTGAAAATCTCCGTGCATATTTTTCATATCCTCTACCGACAGTTTTTCTTTGGCATTTAACATTTCTTTTATACGAGTTAATCTATAAGGTTGATAAAAATAATGAGACAAATAATATGGATAATCCTCTGGTGCCGATTTACTATTTGCAGAAGCAACAAATCCACATTCAGGATTGTATTCCTGCGGTAAGGAGTCGAAAGGGATAAATCCTTTCCAGTCATATTCATCTGTTTCGCCTGGATAAATTGAAAAATGATCTCCTTTGCGAATAGGGACTTTAGCACCAACATGTAATCCTATATTGCCTTCTTTATCAGAGTATATAAAATTTTGACTTACACAAGCAAAGTTTTTTATTGCATTTAAAAAATCATTCCAATTATTCGCTTTATTGAGTTGATATACAGCTTTATATTCATTACTAAATTCATTGCCAAGCCATCGCATAGATATTGCTTGATTTTTCACTTCTTTAAAATCAGAAATAATAGGACCTCTATGAGTAAATAAAATTTCTTTTTCATATTCCTCACCCTCATGAGTTTTAATTATTTCTTTTACTACTTTCATATCTTTCCACACACCATTAAACTTATATTGTTTTGTATTGTCTGGATTTATTGTTTCAACATAAAAATCCATGTCATCGAGCATTACATTAGTCATACCCCAAGCTATATTTTGGTTGTGTCCAGCTATAATTCCAGGTGCCCCAGGAACTGCAAGTCCTGTTACATCATATTTTCCTTTAAGTACAATGTGCATTTGATACCATGTGCCTGGTATGCTTAGATTTAAGTGCATATCGTTAGCCAAAATTGGCTTTCCTGTTGTGCTTTTTTTACCCGAAACCGCCCAATTATTACTTCCTCCAAAAGCTGTAACTCCAAGTTTCTCTATTTTAGAGTTGTATCCAATTAATTCTTCTTCAATATTCAGCAAATTAGTATCAGGTTTGATATGATAATCGTAAGTTGCAATATCGTTGGTAAAAGAAGGTATTAATGACTTATACTGCTCTTCGTTAAGAACTTCTTTAAGTTGATGAATAATAATTTCTGATTTCCAAGCAGTACCCAAATCCCATGCCATAAAACCAATAATATTAAGCGAATTAGCTGGTGTCCAAGCATCTGGAGTGTAATTTCTTAATCTAAATTCAAAAGGAAGTTTCTTTTTATTTGTTTCAATATATTGATTTACCCCTTTGGAAAACGCTTCCAGTGTCGCTTTCATTTCCGAATTTGTACTATCCAACACCATGTTTGATTTTTCATCAATCTGTAGTGAGCGGAGCATTAAATCTACATCAATGTATTCGTTTCCAAAAATTTCGGCAAGCCTTCCCTGCGTTGCTCTTCGTATCAAATCCATTTGCCACAAGCGGTCTTGAGCCATAACATAGCCAACTGCACAATAAAGATCTGTCTCCGTTTTAGCGTAAATATGTGGGATTGCATACTTGTCTCTAAATATTTCTACATCATTTTCTAAACCTTCTATAACAATATTTTTGTTATAGTCAGGTAAGGCTTTGTGCGAAAAGTTATAAATAAACATAACTGCAAAACCTATTAAAAGGAGTAAAATTGATATTGTTATTATAATTGCTTTTTTCATTTTTTTTTTAAATTAAATTATTTTTACTTTTAATATGCAAAACTAATAATATTTATGTTTTTAACAAAAAATGATTCTAATTTTTCAAAAGTAAAAAAAAATTGGCGTTTTTCATAAGTGTAAAGCACAAGGCATTTTAATTTTTTAAATACCGCAGTTTACTTATTGTAAATGAGGATTTTAAAATAATCAAAATAACGCAGTAATTTGCATTTATGAAAAATGCCTAAGTATTTAATAATTTGCTTTTAATATGATAAATAAACAGAACAAAATAACTTTCTACTTCCTGAGATATTTTTATTTAGATATTTGGCTATCCGTTTAAAGTTCTACAATAATATTACTGTCAGTGTGGCTTTAAGCCACGCCGACAGTTTACACACAATTGTTTGTTTGATAGGGATGTGCAACTTTATGTGGGTAGCTGAATATCTTTGTTTGGATGTTTATTTTGGAACTTCTTTATTCATACCATGCACTGAGACAGTTACAAGACCTTTTTTTGTGTTGTGTTTGTGTTGTTTATGAGCCCCCGTGTTCTCGCCACAAACCATCCATCGTCTTTTAGAATTTTTAAAACTTTTTTAAATTTCATTTAAAATGAGTATTAACTAAAGTTTTTGCCTTCATAATAATATAATTATCAAACAGTTGTAATTTTACTAC
>JAOZTW010000965.1 GCA_029938985.1 Bacteroidales bacterium
GTAAACTGCGGTATTTAAAAAATAAAAATGCCTTGTACTTTACACTTATGAAAATCGCCCTTTTTTCATTAATGAAAATGAAAAAATATGCCTAAGTCTTTATTTTTTCCATTGATAATGTGGCAGCTACTGTTGAAATTATAGCTACAAAGGTTGCTATTGAAACACCACAAAAAGGAATTAGTAATGCCAGCGAAAAAATTGAGCCATTTGCATAAGCCAAACCTTTGTGTTTTTGAATGTATTTTATACTCTTCCAAAAAGAGAGTCCTCGGCGTTCGTTGGTGTAATCCATAAACGAAAATCCATAATAGTAAGAAGATACAATAAACAAAACAATAGGACTAAACCAACCCACAATTGGAATAAAACTAATAAAAAACATTAGAATAATACAAAATAATTCTATCAAAATATTGCGGACTGCAATTAAAATGCCTCTCAAAACATCAGAAAAAAACTGTTTCCATTCAAAAGGAAAATCTTTATTTGTAAGTATTCTATCTACTTTTTCGGAAACAAATGAGAGTAAAGGAGAAAATAGAATCATTATTATGTGTCCGCTCAAATACATAAAAGCTACAAAAAATAACACTGAAATTAGAATACCAATTATTACAACAAAAAATTCGTTTAAATATTGATGTCCCAAAAAACTTTTAGTGTCAAAATCAATCCATGTTTTAAATGTCTCGGTAGCAAAGTTAATAACTTTTATTGTTGCACCAAAACCACCAAAGACAAAAATTATATTTATCAATAAAGGAACTAAAAAATACCAACTTAATCCATGTTTAAAAATAAATTTAATTGCTTCCCAATACGATTTATAACCTAATAAAAGATGTTTGAAAAATACTTTTATTTTAGAAATATTTTTATTTTTATTTGATAAAATCTTTTTTTTGCTCATTATTAGTTGTTAAAATTAAACTATTTGGCGTTTTTCATAAGTGTAAAGTACAAGGCATTTATATTTTTTAAATACCGCAGTTTACTTATTGTAAATGAGGATTTTAAAATAATCAAAATAACGCAGTAATTTGCATTTATGAAAAATGCCAACTATTTCTAAAATATTATATCAATAGATATATTTTTATTTTTTACGAAGCAGTAGCATCGTATCTTAAATTTGCCAATCCTGCGATAATATTCCAATTCCTAAGTTATTATTTTAAATGTTCAATCTTGCTGATAATTTGTGTTTTACAATTTGTTTTTAAATAATATTGATTATATTAGAACATTTCAATTTTTTTTATTAATATTGAAAATTGTTAATATTGTTTGGTAATCGTTTCATAAGTGTAAAAGTAATTATTTATTAGGCATATTAAAACAAATAATAGACCATTTAAACTTGTTCTTTTATTATTAACTGGTTTAGTTATTTTTCTTTTTCTCTAACTTAGTTAATTATTTTGGCGTTTTTCACGAGTGTCAAGTTCAAGGCTTTTTTGAAATATTAGA
>JAOZTW010000413.1 GCA_029938985.1 Bacteroidales bacterium
GCTCCGTCTATAATTAATTTTCCACCAGGACGAACTATTATTGAAGCATCGGGAGGGAATTTCATATTTGCAGTTGCAGGAATTGTTAAAACACCACCATCAACAACTTCTATATCTTGAATAATACTTTTTATATTATCATCCCAAGTTTCTTCTTCTGATATCACAATAGGGTCTGCACTTGAAAAACATGATAAATCTGCACGCCAAATCCCTCTACCATAAGTTGCTACAACTATTTCTCTTGTTTTTTGAATAATTTTAATATCACTTGCTATTGCCAATGGAAAATTACCATAGCGTTCCCATGTTTGGTCTGTAACTGCAATTGGATTATCTAAATAAAAAACTCCTACGTCAGTACCTATGTAGAGTTGATCTGACAGTTCATCGTAAGCCACAGTATTTACGGGTATGTTAGGTAAGTTATGTGAAATGTTAGTCCAAGAATCGCCACCATCTGTGGTTTGAAAAACTTTGTTGCTTTCCGAAAAATTACCAAAAGTTATCCAAACAATATTTTCATTGGTTGAATGAATTTCTATTTCTGTTAAGCGAGCTGATGTGTAAATTTCGTCATGGTTTTCAATATTCTCTAATACATTTGTCCAGCTAACGTTACCGTCATCGGTTTTGAATAATCTTATTTCATAATCAAAATCAGGTGCATAATTAAGATATTCTTGTCTTGCACAATATAATACATCTGTATTTGTTTCTGGCATTGCTATTGCTGTTACACGTGCCCAAGTATTATCAATAACCACTGTATCCCAATCATTAACACCACCATTTGTTGACTTAAACAAATGATGTTTTCCATAATAAAATGTTTCTGGTTCTGTTGTATGTTGTATTAAAGGAGAATCGAACTTAACTTGCTCTGCTGTTGTTGACGACCAATCCTCTCCTCTATCCTTAGACTTATGCAATTTACGCCCATAAGATGAAAACATAATATTATCGTCATACTTACTAATTAATGTTGTACCGCCTTCATGACCTAAAGTTCTTTTCCATGTACCATCACTATATCTTAAATAAGTACCATTATCATGAGTACATGTAAGTAATATTTCTGGATTTTGTTCTGAAAAAGAGACTGTATAGCATTCATTAAGAACGAGGTTGCCATATATCATTTTCCATTCGTAATGTTCATTACCACCAGTTGTTGTTCTGTTAACCCCACCATCGGTTACTATATATCCAACATTGTAATTGTCCGCAAAAGGAAAACATATATCTCGTATATCTGGATGTGCATTTGTGTACCCAGTAGAGGTTACCTTTTTTGGATCTGAACCAAAACTTTTAATTCGATAAAGAGTGTAACCTAATGCGTAAATTAGATTATCATTCACTACTTTTATACTAACAGTAGATTGTGTGTTTCCTCCAAGATATTCATGTACCAATGTGGTATTTAATGTATTTCCATTATCGTCTGATTCTATTAAATCAGAATGATTATCAGAACCTCTAACGGCATTAATCCACAAGCTACCAGAAGGACTGTACTCTGCTACACACCAAACATCTTCTCCTATTCCGCTTTTTAAGTCTGAATATCTATTTTCCCATTCTGTTTCACCTGCATCTTCTGATGTGTAAAAACATTTTTGTCCTGTAACACATAATTGAACTGGATTATCTGGATTTTCTGCAAAATGAGTAAATTTTTCATTTTCTTCAACTTCTAAAATAATCTTCCAATTATTTCCAGAATCAGTTGATTTATAAATTCGAGTATGGGCAAGAGCATAAACAATTGATTGATTACATGAAATTACAACATTTCTCATATAAATGAGATCTTCGGGTAAAATGCCATCCTGTAATGATTCCCAATTCTGTCCCCAGTCATCTGATCTGTAAATTCCATTTCCATAATGACCATGTCCTAAGAAACCATTAGCATAAATACCTGTTGCAATATACATTTTTTCGTTTTTCATATCCACACTAATATCTTTTACTCCATAAGCAAATTCTGTTATCAATCTCCAATTTTTACCACTATCATTTGTTTTCCAAAGTCCAGAACTATTTGAACCAACATATATTTCTGAAGTATCTGTTGGATTTACCCAAACACTCTCTATACGACCAATATGTTTATAATAAACAGTTGTACTATCGTTTAATATTGTTGGATGTATTAGTAAATCCTCTCTTGGTCCTAAAGACTCCCATATTTTACTTGTTGATTTGTTTGGAACATAATTTTCGCTATATTGTTTTACTTGTTTGCCGTAAGTACCAAATTTACCATCTGCATCTATTCTTGTATCCCAAAACCATCTCCAACGGTTGTATCTTTTTTGAATTCCTTCTTCTGTATTTTCAATCATTACTCCTTTGTCTGCTTCTATTTGTCCTAACATTTGATAATAATTCAAATCAGTATTGCTAACTATGTCACTAATAGTTTGAGAATTTGAAACATTTGTTAAAAAAAATGTAGATAATAATAGAATTATAATTTTATTTTTTAAATTCATTTGTTATAGTTTTTTATTGTTTTATTAATTTGTTTGTATAAATAGTTTTATTATTAGAAATTATTTTTACATAATAAATACCTTTTTCATATATACTCATATCTATTGTAGAGTTGTTTTTGTATGTTTGTTGTTTTATTAGGCTACCACAAATATCGTATAGTTCTATGCTGTGTTCGGTATTAGTATTTAAGCTATTGTTAATAACCAACTTATTGTTTACAGGGTTTGGATAAACCGTTATTTTATTATTATCAAAATTATTGATATTATCAATATCTGTAAGTAAGAATTTAGCAGTTGCATTTTCAAAAGTATAATTTCGTTCAACAACATTATTTTGGTAATCTTCCAAATGAATTTTTGAGACATACCAGTAGCCTAATTCGTTGTTATAATCACTAAATGAGCCCCAATAAATATCAAGATATTCAGAGTATTGAAAATCAATGGACTTATATTCATTATTGTTTGGAGATGTAAGAGTAGCTTGAATGTTATAAATTGAAGACATATAATCTTCGGCTTCAACAATAATTTTTTGTGTTTCATCTATATTTATTATAGCGTCACTAATATGTACTCCATAAATTACTGGAGGTTCTGTCTCCAAATGACAACCATAAGTTGTTGCTCTATTAGACTGATAAATTAATTCGTCTTCAAGATAACAACAATTTAATTCTACATCACTCATTTCCAAACTTGGAACTCTAAATGGATCAAGAATACCAGCAAGAGAACCAATGCCTTCAATCCAAATTATGTAGGAAGGACTATTTTCTATTCCTAAATAATATACATTTCTATCAATCCCAAGTATATTTTCTATCTGTAAATCTTGTAATTCGAAACAGTAACCTGATGGAAGATACATACAATCTCCCACCTCTAAGGAAAAATCATAATATAGTTCTTCTTCGTCATTAAGATAATGTCTATAATAAACTTTCTTCTCTTCAATATCTTCTCTAAAGTAACGTGTTAGCCCAGAACTATTTAGCTCATAAAATAGTGTGTCATTATGAGTAATAGTATCCTCTATCCAAAAATCAAATACCATAAAGACACTATACTCATGACGCTCAGCTCTTACCCACGTTTTATTTGTATCCAACAGTGGTATGTAATCTTCTTTTTCTTGTGCTTTTACATTACTGCTTGCTATGGCAAAAAATAACAGCAACAGTATTATAACCCCCTGTACGAACCGTAACAATAAAAAAGCCAAACCTTTAAAAACAAGCAGATTAAAAAAAGGCAAAAAAACAAACCGTGCGATTACTACAATTAAAGTGTGATTTAATAATGATTTTAAAATATGATTGGGCAGGCAAAATAACACTTTACTCCAACTGCCACAAACATAAGTGCCACTAAGGGCGATTGCGATAAGCAATGCCCTTTTTTTTGTGCATTTTTGCCAACAAACAAAAAAGCTCTTTGGGGTAGAGTTTTTGTTTAGGTTACCGTTTAGGTTACCATTTAGGTTACCTTTTGCTCGTATTTTATGACGTGAGTTTGCTATGTTTTTTACACAAAAAACGGCTTTTTGAAAGGAATATGTGTTGAGTAGCCCCCCTATAATACAGGGCTTGTTTTTGCTGTTTCTTAATGTAACTGCTTGATTATTAATTGAATTTGCTTGTTTTTAGTGTTTTTAGTGTTTTTGCATACAAAAAAGCCTTGTTACTCTTATATATATACTTTTGTTTGTTACTTTTTTTCTAATATTTCTATAAATTTCTTTTGCATTTCTAACTGCTCTCTTAATATTTTTACTTCCTTTTTTAAAAAAGCATTCTCCAAAAACAAATTATCATCTGTAGCCAACTGATTGTTATTGCTATTGTTATTGTTCATGTTCACACTCCCTCCAACTACATTATTAGAATAACTGCCGTCCGAAATTCCTTTTTTTAGCATTTCTCCTCGCCCTGTCATTAACCAATCTGAATTTATCCAATCAAATGTTTGTAAAACGGCAGAAATAAAATCAAAACTTGGTTTATTTCTGCCTTTTATTACATTTCCAACAACAACATCACTTATTTTTATTTTTTTTCCAAAAGAACGAAAATTCATAAGCTCTTTATTCATAACTGTTTCAATACGTTTTCCTATTGTTTTTATTGCGTTCATGTAAATAAATGTAAATAAATATTAACAAATGTTTGATTATTCAAATATTTGTTTGTAGTTTTGCAGTATTGTTTTTTCAAAGATAATAGAATAACTTAATAAACACAAAAAAATTATAAAAATGGGACGAAAAAAAATAGGAGATGAATATAAAAAGCCGTCAGACTACAAATATCACTTTCCAGAACAAGAGATATACGGAGAAGTGCTCGAGGTTGGTAAAATAACCAAAATAGCAAACAATTTAGGAATAAGCGTATCGCATGTTACCAACATGTGCAAAGGAATAAGGAGAATGACCCACGAAGTAAAAGAACTCGCCGATATAGTTATCGAAAATCAAAGTTTAGAGAAACTACAATTAGAAGTAGCATTAGAAAAAATACTTGGAACTTCAAGAAAAATAAAGAACACTAAATTAATATAAATCAATTTAATCTTAATCAAAAATGGAAACAGGAATATTTCAAACAAATTACAGGAATTTAAAACCAAATCAAGCAGAAGCGTTGGAACTACAATTAAAAGAATCTTTAGTCTTTCAATACGAGAATAGCA
>JAOZTW010000414.1 GCA_029938985.1 Bacteroidales bacterium
AAAGACGAGTTAAATGAAATAAAAGAGAAATTACAAACCTTAAACGACACAAGTTTTGCATTAAAAAATAAAACAACAGAAAATGTTGAGATACTTAGATCTATAGAGAGCTTGAATTCTGACCTATTAAGTAAAATAGAAGAGGAATTAAAAATCTTAAACACCAGATATAATAAAAAAATAATTAATTAATATTAAATAAAAAAAATGGAATACTTAGAACAAATAATCGCCTTTTTATTGGCAAGCGGAGCTTTCACCATCGCAGGTGTAAAAATTAAGGATTGGGCGATAAAATTTAAAACAAATAAATTTAAAATATCAGAACACCAAATGTTTTCGCTATTAACAAGAGCAGAAAAAGAGGTGAAGAAATGGGACACACCAGCTAACAAGAGATGTTTGAAAGACGCTTTGTTAATTAAGATAAAGACATGGCATGAAGAAGCTATAGGACTGTCAGAAAAGCTTGATGAAAATAAAAAATTAAGCGATTCTCAGATAGAAAAAGTTTTTTACAAATGGGCACTAAAAGTCGTTGATATATACTCCTTAAAGTGGCATAATGCGAGGATACCAAAAGAGGTTTGTGTCATCATTGACAAAAAACATCAAAACAAGATAGATGCTTTTTTAGATACGCTTTCTGACAAAGCTTATAATAGTGTTTATCTTACGAGAAAAATTAAATATATAGCAATTTTTGATGCGCTTTGTTTGTTGCTCGCAGAAACAAAAAATGATTTTTACGACCTAATTTTCAAAGAAGTCTTCAACGGAAATTGCAAAGGGCTTGACTACAAAGGTTTTCCAATTAATGAAGATGAATTTCAAGAGTTTATTGCTAAAAAGAACAAAGAAAAATAAACCACTAATAATAATAAACATGTTACATAAAAGAACTATAAATGAAATAAAGAGAGACTTAAAAAAAGGTCTTTCTGGAGCGAGCAAAGGCTGTGATTATAATGTAAATAAAAAAAAAATTATAGATTATTTAGAAGAAACAGAGTTCAAAGATAAAAAGTACACAAAGAAAGAATTAAAAGAGATTATTGATGCTTTTTTATCTGCAATCTCTGTTTGTACAGAAGCAGGAGCTTGCGTAACTTTTGCTAGATTTGGGTCGTTCAAGAAAAAAACGACAAAAGCAACAACTAAAAAGTTGTCAAAAAAACAGCAAGAAATGCTGGGTGTAAAAAAGAAAAAACTTGATGTTCCTGCAAAAATAGTAGCAAAATTTACAGCAAGTAAAAAGTTTTTTGAGGTTAAAATACCTAAAAGAAAAAAATAATTTATGAAAAGTGGTATTCGCAAATCGATTATTGATGCTTTTTATTTAATGCTTGACAAAAAAGTTAGTATGCAGCAAATAAGGAACTTAAAAGGCAAAATTAAAACAGCTTTAAAACAAAAAAACAAAAATTATTTTAAAGAAATAAAAGCTATTTTAGTTGTACTTGACAAAGAAATAAAAAGCAAACAAAGTTTGACAACTATATCTATTGACGAGGGTACAAAACAGAGATTAAAATCAATTTTGTATCCTAAAAAGCAATCTAAGAAAAAAGCACTGGGAGGTTTTGAAGTACCAGGAACAATAGAACAACAACAATCAGAAAACCAGAAAACAAAGATTGTAAAATCTACTAACATTAGAAACAAGGTGTTTAATATTATAAAATTCACTGGCGATTTTAAGCCAGTAATTGGTAATCCAAGTAACCCATTTGTTTTTATGATTTATGGAAGTCCAGGTTCGGGTAAATCTTCTTTTTCGTTAATGCTTTCTAAATATTTATCTAAACATCATAATTTTTCAGTATTGTACTGGGCGACAGAAGAAGGCATATCTTACACTATTCAAGAAAAACTTGAAAGATTTAACGCTTATGACGACAATTTGTATATAGCAGACGAAAAACCAAACAATTTTTCAAACTATGATGTATTTGTTATAGACAGCATTACACATGCTAATATCACTTTTGAGGAAATTCAATATATAGAAAAAACAAATCCAAAATTATCAATAATATTTGTTTTGCATGCAACAAAAGACGGCAAGTACAGAGGTTTCACTACATGGGAGCATTGGGCAGATACAGTACTAAGAGCAGAAAAAGGAACAATTTACACACAAAAAAACCGCTTCGGAGCAAACGGTGAAATGAAAATATATTAAAAAATGATTAGAGCTTTTGAAATTGAAAACAAAGAAAAGTATAGAGATTTTGAAATATTTTTGTTTTCAAATTCAAATCGCATTATTATTTTTGATTTTCCAAACGACACAATAAAAATTAATAACATAGATTATCAAGCATCTACATTTGTAAATTTAGAAACAAATAGGTGTTGCTTTTTTTTTTCGGACGAAAACACAAACAGTGAATTAATAAAATTTGTTGAAATAAAAGACAACATTGTACTTTCTTCAGAATATGCAGGCAAAATCTTGTTGATAAATTCAGCGGATAATGAGGTTGCAATTGAAATTAACGACGACCATGCAATTTACGGTAAAATTTTTAATTTAAAATTGGAAAATATTAACCATAAAATAGCTGTAAAAGTAAATGAACCAATAATTTGCACTGAGGTTTTTACAATAAAACAAAAGGCAAATTATTCTATTATAATCAATATTATAAATAATAAACCTAAATTAATAATCATTTAAAAAAACTAACTATGAGTTACATACCTTATGTAG
Source organism: Bacteroidales bacterium (assembly GCA_029938985.1). Lineage (GTDB taxonomy): Bacteria > Bacteroidota > Bacteroidia > Bacteroidales > JAOZQN01 > JAOZQN01. Next base: position 2,717 of record JAOZTW010000414.1, read on the forward strand.
AAGATGAAAAAAAAGTTGTTGAAATTCCAGCTATGTACAACTTTCAAATAGAGGCAGTAGAAACAGCAATTTTTCGTTGGAATGTTGACGAAATGCAAAATGAAATAACTTTTAGCGACCCTGGTGTTTTGGAAAAACTTCCTGGCAATACTTTGTCATTTAAAGTTATCAGCGATATGAAAAAACCAACGCCAATACCAAAAATTATTTTACCTGCCGACGTAGAATGTCCAGATAAAGATGATCAAAATCGTATTTTCATTAGAAAAGCTAATACAAAGATTGATCTACAATTTTATAAAGAAGATTTGACGATACACGCAATTATTGTGTAAAATTTTTAAAACTTTGCCTTTATTTAATTGTATATTTATGAATATTTTACAAACCTTATTATTAAGTGCATCGGCGAGTTCAATAATATTTCTTTTGGCAAAAAAAAAAGATAGTATTAAATTTGAACCAGTGAAAATTGACAATAAATATTTGACCAATTATTCAGATTTTTATTTCAATATTGCGGATTTTACAATAAAAGAAGTAAAAATCAACAACATAGATAAAGATAGGTTTTTCTACTGTTTTTTGCGTACAGACCTAAAATACAGTTGTAAAGAAATTAATCTTAATGACAATATTGGAACTTTGGTAAGGATGATATACGCAGAAGCTTCGCCAAACGCAAAAAATTTTAAATGTAAAATTGCAGTAGGAGAGGTAATAAAAAACCGGTTACACTCAAAAATATACAAAAGAAGAAATTACAAAAATTACAAAGATGTAGTTGAAGACAGAACATGGAGCGAAAAACACAATAAATATTTTTATCAATTTGTTGCTATTGACAAACCAAAATATGCAAAAACAGTAGAGAACATTAAAAAGCCGTTAGAAAAAAACGATTTTTTAATTTCAATGCAAGCAGGTTTAATAGTAAACTTTACAAGTTCCAAAATATCAAATGGTTCACTTTCTTTTCATAGGTCCTCAAAACCTCCAGACAATAAATATCATAAATACAAACAGCACGAGATTGGCTGTAAAAACAACTTTTTTTATATTATTAATTAATTTAATATTACTAACTATTTAACAAACAAACAAATGAAAACACAAATTCAATTATTTATTTTTACAATTCTCGCAGTAATAACATTTCAATTTACTGCATGTTCAGAAAACGAGTATAAAAATACAATTTACGAAGACAAAGACAAAGGTATTGAAGTATTTTTTTACACAAATTACACGTCTGATATTCAAACAGTGCAGTACAAAGATAAAGATAAGCATTTGAAATTTGAATTAGACAATTTTCACAGAGATTTTGGTTTTGATACAATTATAGAAAACTATTTAATAGTAGATGCCAGTTGTGGAATAGAGTGTAAGGAATATTATATTTGCGACTTAAAAACAAATAGGCATTTAGATATTATAGACGGCATTGAAATAAGTTATAACCACGAAGTAATAATAAAAAAAGACGGCAAAGTATTTCTGTTCTATACTTTTAAGGGTGAGAAGTTTGACGAAGTAGCAATAAAAGACTTTAACCATTTTGAGAGTATTACAACAAAAAACAACAAATTGCATATTATCTGGAACAAAGGAGAAGATATTAGTGAAAGCAAGTTTTACGAGCAGTAAAGAAAAAAACAAATTATTATTTATTTACTGATAACTATGTAAGTTTCCTTTGGGTAAACTTACGTAGTTTACCCAAAGATAAGATGAAAAAACAATATATTATTTTAACGGCAGGCTCTGTTATAGGTGTTTCTACTTTATTATATGCTTTAGCAAAAAACAAGAAAGAAACAAGCGAAGAAACAAGCGAAGAGACAAATAAAGACCAGCAAAGAAAACAACCTAAAACTTTTTGCCAAAAAAATACAGAATGGGAATGTTTACCAGTTGGACTGTCAATGCCACAATATTTCGCTTTTAAGAAATCAAATGGGCACAATTTAGTGTTTCGTCAAAGAAAGTATAAAAATACAAAACAGCCACAGAGAGGCTTTACAGACATCCAATATTACGTGGGAAAAGATAAAGGTAAATTTCGCTATAGAATAGCCGAAGTATCACATGTTACTTTCACATATTTGAAACCTAAGAACATATTTCACAAACACAAAGTGAAAATAGAAATTAAGGGCAAACATTATAAAACAGTGGAGGTGTAATAAAAAAAATCTAACTAATATTTATTTATAATAGTTAGATTTTTGTTAAATCATTGTTTTTGTTGTAGTTGTGCTTACTAAGTAAGCAATAAAAAAGCCAGTTCCTTTTGATGACAAACAAAGCTTTACTATCATTGCTATAATTTTATATTAAAAAGTTTGTAAAACAATGTTTTCGCTTGAAACTCTTTTTATATTGTTCCCACTTTGAGTAAAAAGAAGTATTCCGTTTTTTTCGGCAACTTCTTTAGCTCGGCTGTCAATGCTCAGGCTCGCCATGGCTCCCATTATAG
>JAOZTW010000415.1 GCA_029938985.1 Bacteroidales bacterium
TTTACACATTTGTATTTTTTAATCTATTGGTTTATAATCACATAATTGTATCATTGAACCATTGTATCATTGTATCATTGAATAATTGTATCATTCCTTAATTACCTTTTTTTTACGTGCCTTACGAGCAGCTGTTTGAATACATTCTCTTGCTTGCACAATAACAGATAATCCGTTGTAGGCCAACTCCTCTTTCATCACTCGCACCATTTCATCATGATTTTTTTTCAAAGGAACAAGTAATTTTAAATGTTCAGGGTCAACTCCAAGACCTTCGCATATATCTAATATTCTGTTTTCTGCATGTGATTTTTGTCCGCCAGTCATGCCAGTAGTCGAGTTGTCCGAAATTATTACTGTGATTGGCGAGTTTTCAACCACTGCGTCTAACAGTCCCGTTAGTCCAGAATGTGTAAAAGTAGAATCTCCTATTACTGCAACAGAAGGAATTAGACCAGCATCAGCTGCTCCTTTCGCCATAGTAATAGATGCTCCCATATCAACACAAGTGTTTATAGCCTCAAAAGGAGGTAGAACTCCAAGTGTATAACAACCTATGTCCGCAAAAACTCTTCCTTTTCCATGCACCAAAAGTGTCTCATTTAGTGCGTTATAAACATCAATATGTCCACAGCCTTTACACATTTGAGGTGGTCGTTTCTTCACTAAATCAGGCATATCAGTACCAAAGCTGTCTTCAAAGCCAATTGCTTTTGCTACGATATTAGGATTTAATTCTCCATCTCTTTGTAAGTCGCCACTAAGTCTTCCTTTTATTTTTTTATTTTTAATAAACCCCAAAAGCTCTTGTTCTACAACAGGATAGCCATCTTCCAAAATTAAAACCTTTTCGCAATCAGCTATAATTTTTTCAACATAATTTCGTGGTAATGGATATTGACCTATCTTAAGAACAGGAAATGGATTTTTTTGATTATTAAAACTTTCTAATAAATAATTGTAACCTACACCACAAGCTATTACTCCGAGTTTTTTATCATCTGCATCAAAATATTTATTATACTCTGACTTTTCAGAAGCTTTATCAAATGTATCTTGTTTTTCAATAAGTAATTTATATTGCTTACGTGCTATTGCTGGTAGCAGAAAAAATTGAAGAGGATTGTCGGGTAAGCTAAGATTGTTTTCCAATTGATGTTTTTTTCTTAAAACAGCCGAACGAGAATGAGCAAGTCTAGTTGTTAATCGCATCATTATTGGAATATTCAATTTTTCGGAAATTTCAAACCCCGAATAAGCCATTTCGTAAGCCTCCTGCTGATTTGATGGCTCTAAAACTGGAATCATTGCAAATTTTGCATAAAATCTTGAATCTTGTTCGTTTTGAGAAGAATGCATTGAGGGGTCGTCTGCAACAGCAACAATAAGTCCTCCATTTACTCCTGTAATTGCGGCATTCATAAACGCATCAGCGGCCACATTTAATCCCACATGTTTCATGCACACCATTGCACGTTTACCAGCATAAGACATTCCAAGTGCCGACTCAAAAGCAGTTTTTTCGTTGGCCGACCAATCACTGTGAATATTGTTTTCTTTTGCAAAAGAATTATTTTGAACATATTCAGTAATTTCGGTTGAGGGTGTTCCTGGATAGGCATATACTCCAGACATGCCACCATCTAATGCACCTTGAGCTATTGCTTCGTCGCCTAATAATAATATTTTTTGCATAATATTTTAGTATTAATTGTTTTTATTAAATTCTTTTAATCTATGTTCAAGAACTTTGAATTGAAATGGTTTTATTTGCGACATACAGGCTCTCAAACCTTCTTCTCGTAAACTTCCTGTTATTTTTAATGAAATTGCACTTATTCCATAATAAATTAATTTTTCAGTAAGCTCGCTACCAGACATACCTGGATAGCTAAATGTGAAATAAAAACCGTCTGCAATTGGTTTGTCTTCGTCTTTGTCATAAACAATTTTAAAACCATTATCAATAAATAATTTTTTCATCTTTTTGGCTCGTTCTCCATATTCTATTAAAACTTCTTTAAAATTGTAATTACCATCGTTTGAAGCTTTAAGCATAGCTGTCAATCCAAATTGTGCCGAATGACAAACTCCCGCAGATAAAGAATATAAACCACCAAAAACAAATGAATGTCCAAAACTGTCGCTTGAGTAATATCTTTTTAAATCTGGATATTTTCTATTAAATATTGTTGGAGAAATTACCGCCATTCCTATTCGTTGACCTGCATAACTAAACACCTTTGAACTTGAGATTAACATAGTCCAATTGTCGGTATATTTAGCAACAGTTGGTTGATATGGAGTTTCGCCAGGTTTAGAAAAATCTTTTCGGAAATCCATTCCAAAATATGCAAGGTCTTCAATTACAATAACATCGTATTTGGTAGCAAGTTCTCCAATTATTTTTAATTCTTTATCTGTAAAGCATATCCACGAAGGATTGTTTGGGTTTGAATATAAAATTGATGAGTAATTTCCCTCTTTTAGAACACTCTCTAATTTGTCATGTAGTTTGTTGCCTCTATAATCGTAAACATCAAACGAGCCATAACTGTGTCCTAATGCTTTGCATTGTTGTTTTTGTACAGGAAATCCTGGGTCAATAAAAAGAGTACCATTTCTATCTTTGCTGGTTCGGTTTGCAACCATAAACAATGCCATAGCACCCTGAGTAGCACCAACTGTTGGCATACAATAACCTGCATCAACATCAATATCCAAAAATTGTTTTACAAATCTACTAACTTCATTTTTCAATTCTGGTATTCCATCAAGTTTTGCATAAATTGAGGCTACACCTGAATTCAAAGCATTTATTTCGGCTTTAATTCCTATTTCTGGAGTTGGTAATCCTGGAACCCCCATTTCCATTCTAATATATTTTTCTCCTGTTAGTTTTTCAATTATACTTACAACATGTACTATTTCTCTTATTGAGGCGGTTGAAACATCTTTTATTCCCGCCTCTTTGAGCGTTTGTTTTACAATATCAAAATCTATTGGTGTGTTCTTCATTTTATTATATATTTAGTGGTTAGTGGTTAGTGGTTAGTTGTTAGTGGTTGGTTGTTAGAAATTGGTTTATGTTGTTATGCTATTATTTTGTAATATTGAATTTTATTCAACAAAAAAATATATAAACAATTGAATTTTAAGGTTTAAACCAATCACTATTCACTAAACACTCATAACAAACCACGAATAACAAACCACTAAATAAAATAATAATAATGTAAATAAATATGACTTTTGTTTTATTTTTATAAAAAACCCATTTTTTAAGAATTTTTTTTTTTGTTTCAAAAAATGGTTTTCATAATCACAAGTTTATTAATTGATTATGATAGTTTCTGTTTTTTTACATATTTTATATATCAAAAATAAAATTGATACTTTTAATTTTTTTTTTAATTTTGGACTTTCAAAAAAATAAATTTATAAACCTTAGTGAAAAAGAAAAAATAACTAAGCCCAATCTATTTGTTTATTTTGCTCTTTTAAAAATTTTAAAATATTATTAAATAGCTCGCTATTTGCAGATTTGTTAAAATATTAAAAGAACAAAAAAAAGGCATATTCTGGAGTTACTTATTATTTCATTTTCACTTAACAATTAATAATTATGAAAATAGAAAAGATTAATGCTTTTGAAGTATTAGATTCTCGAGGAAATCCAACCGTTGAAGTAAAAATAACTCTTGATAATGGAGTATATGCAAGTGCAATGGTACCTTCTGGTGCTTCTACTGGTGAGAAAGAAGCGGTTGAACTTCGTGATGGCGACAAAAGTAGATATAATGGAAAAGGTGTTCTTGACGCGGTAAATAATGTGAACACAATTATAGCCCCAAAACTTATAGGAATGTGTATTACCAATCAGCGTAAAATAGATTATACAATGATTGAACTTGATGGCACAGCAAACAAAGCAAAACTTGGAGCAAATGCAATACTTGGAGTATCGCTTGCTGCAGCTCATGCTGCTGCAAAAAGTCTTAATGTACCATTGTTTAGGTATCTTGGTGGAGTAAATGCTTCGCTTCTTCCTGTGCCAGCTATGAACTTGATAAACGGTGGTTCTCATGCTGATAACAATGTAGATTTTCAGGAGTTTATGGTAGCACCTCACAATGCACCAGATTTTAAAACAGCAGTAAGAATGGGGGCTGAAACATTTCATGCACTTAAAAAAGTATTAAAAGAAAGAGGTTATAACACAGGAGTTGGCGATGAGGGTGGATACGCACCAGCATTAAAATCAAACGAAGAAGCTGTTGAAGTAATTATTCTTGCTATTGAAAAAGCTGGATACAAACCTGGCAAAGATATTTCTATTTGTCTTGACCCTGCTACAAGTGAAATGTGGGAAGATGGAAAATATGTTTTTGCAAAATCTGATGGCTCTGTAAAAACGTCGGAACAAATGGTTGAACTTTGGAAAGACTGGGTGGCAAAATATCCAATTATTTCTATTGAAGACGGCATGGCCGAAAACGACTGGGAAGGCTGGCAAATGATGCAAAAAGAACTTGGTGATAAAATTGAAATTGTTGGTGACGATTTACTTTGCACAAACTCAAAACTTTTGCAAGAATGTATTGATAAAGATGCGGCAAACTCAATTTTAATTAAAGTAAACCAAATTGGAACTTTAACCGAAACTCTTGAAACTATTGAACTTGCAGACAAACATGCTTATAATTACTTTATTTCGCATCGCTCTGGCGAAACAGAAGATACTACTATTGCAGACCTTGCAGTTGCAACTGGTGCTGGACACATAAAAACTGGTTCTGCATCACGTAGCGAACGAATTGCTAAATTTAATCAATTAATAAGAATAGAAAACGATTTAGGAGATTCTGCAAAATTTGCTGGACTTAAAGCTTTTAAAAATGCTTAGTGAAAAAACGAAATAATAAGTAAGTAATGATACAATTATTCAATGGTTCAATGATACAGTTATGTGATTACAAACCAATAGATTAAAGAAATACAAATGTGTAAAAACTTTTGTATGAGTACTTAACACCAAGATACGTCGTTTTTTGTGCTTTTAAAAAATTAAAAAGTAATTAAATAGCTCACTATTTGCAAATTATTAAAAAAAAAAAACGGCGTATTCTGGAGTTACTTACTAAAGTTTTTGCTTTCATAATAATATAATTATCAAACAGTTGTAATTTTAC
>JAOZTW010000416.1 GCA_029938985.1 Bacteroidales bacterium
TGGCAATATAGCCCTATTTTTTATTAACCAACACTGTTATGTAGGGACTACCAAAGTATTTGAAAATTTAGTATTTAATCATCTTTCTAATAAAGGTTACAAAATACATATTGGAAAATTGAGAAATCTTGAAATTGATTTTGTAGCTCAAAAAAATGAGGACTTAAAATATATTCAAGTTGCATATTTGTTGCCAAACGAGAAAGTTAGAGAGCGGGAATTTGGCAATTTATTAAAAATAAAAGATAATTATGATAAAATTGTAATTTCTGCCGATGAATTTATTAGCGGAAATTACAAAGGAGTTAAACATATCCACATTTTGGATTTTCTTACACAATAAAAACTTTTTTAAAAATGAAAAAAAAAAAAAAAAAACAAACCAAAATTTTGGTTTGCTACTCTATGTATTTTAATTTTTGTTATAACATTTTTTTCGTGTAACAGACTTAGTATTTTAACAGATAATTCTGTAAAATTAGAATTTTCAAACGACACAGTAGCATTTGATACCGTGTTTACTACAATTGGTTCGAGTACTAAAACGTTAAAGGTTTATAATAGATATAAGCAACCAATAATAATTTCAAATATTGAACTTGCTGGAGGCAAAAATTCAAAATATAGATTAAATATTGATGGTATGCCTATCAATTCAACTACCGATTATGAGCTTGCCGCAGAGGATAGTATATTTATTTTTGTTGAAGTTACAATAGACCCAAATAGAGACGAAATGTTGGAACATGATTCTATAATTTTTTTCACAAATGGAAATATGCAAGATGTTGATTTAGTCGCATTTGGACAAGATGTTCATTTAATTAATGGCGAAGTTATAGAAACTCAAACTTGGCTTACCGACAAACCATATCTTGTTTACAACTCTGTTTTGGTGGACACTTTACACACACTAACAATTCCTGCTGGAGCAAATATTCATTTTCATAAAGATTCTTATCTTGGTGTGAAAGGAACATTAATTGTTGAAGGTACTTTGGATAATGAGGTTGTATTTCAGGGTGATAGATTAGAAGATTTTTACGATGATTGGGCAGGTCAATGGGGTGGAATTGTGTTAATGCAGGGAAGTACAAATAATTATATTAATTATGCAATAATAAAAAATGCAACAATAGGAATTGTAGTTGATTCGCCGATGAATGAAGATGCTCCAACATTATTTATTTCAAATTCATATTTAAAAAATCATAGCAAGATGGGAATTTACGCATTACAGACTTACATTGTTGCAATTAATTGTGTTATTGCAGATTGTGGTGTTTATAATGCAGGTCTGTTCTGGGGAGGAACATATCAGTTTTTTAACTGCACATTATCAAATAATTACAAATGGAATTCTCGTTCTACTCCATCGTTAGTTTTTAATAATTATTATAAAGACGAAAATGATGATAAGTTTTTTAAAACTCCATTAGTTGCATTTTTTTCAAATTCAATTATTTATGGAAGTGTTAAAAATGAGTTTGTTGCAGATGCCTATGGTATCGAAGGTGGCATGTCGTACAGTTTTGACCATTGCCTTATGAAACTGGATTTAGAACACATAGACACAAGTCTTGCAATGTTTAATAACTGTGTGGTAAACGAAACTCCAGACTTTGTTTCAACCGAAGAGTATGATTATCATCTTGATACAGTTTCAAATGCTGTTGATAAAGCAAATATTGAAATAATAAATGAAAATTTAGATTATTTGCAATACGATATTGATGGAAACGATAGACTTTTAGATGGAAAACCAGATATAGGAGCTTATGAAAAGCAAAAATAAAATGTTTTGTAAAATAAAACTAATTAATTGAATATGATTGAATTAAATAATAATATAATTTTCGGATAACGAAAAACAGATAATTTATCTTTTGGAGAAAATAAACGAAAAAAATGAAAGTGTAATAATTGATACTAAACGGCAAAAATATTTTATTCTTAAAACAATAAATGAAATTTTAAAGTATAAAACAGTTTTTCCGAATGCAAATATTATTAATGGAGCAACAGATATTGCACTTAGAGTTACAAAAAACAAGGAAATTATTGAAGAAATTATTGATATTTCTCAAGTTGAAGAGCTTAAAGAATTTAAAGAAACAGAATTGGAGCAGGAGTAGTTTTAGAGGAAATAAGAAATAGAGTAGGGGACAGCCTACCTGCACTTTATAAAATGCTTACTGTCTTTGGCTCAAAGCAAATTAGAGACAAGGCTACACTTGGAGGAAATATTGGTACAGCCTCGCCAATTGGCGATATATCAATGACTTTGTTTGCTTACAAAGCTCTTGTTGTGGTTCAAAACGAGGAGAAAGAAATTGTTTATCCGTTACCAAAATTTATTATTGATTATCGCAAAACTTTGATTAAAGATAATGAAATTATTAAAACTATAATTATTCCAAAACCACATAGAAATGAGATAATTGAAGCCTACAAAGTTTCTAAAAGAAGTCATTTAGATATTTCTACGATTAGTGCCTCTTTTAATTTAATAAAAAATGATAAAAACATTGTAAACAAAATTATTATAACTTATGGTGGCATGTCGGCAATGACAAAACGAGCCAAAAAAACAGAGGATTTTTTGCAAAATAAAAAATGGACGGAGCAAAATATTATTGAAGCACAAAAAATTATGGAAACAGAGTTTTTTCCTATTTCTGATGCTCGTTCAAACGCCGAGGCAAGAATGATTATGTGTAAAAACTTGTTAATGAAGTTTTTTGTGGAAAAATAATTTCTTTGAAATGAAAAAAATTGGACTGTTTATAATTTCAACAACTTTTCGTTTGAAATCTGCCTTGTTTTAGATATTGCATGTTTATCGAAGACGATAAAAGTAAAAAGGACAAGTTTAAATAGGTCAATTATTTGTTTTAATATGCCTAATAGAACAGTTTTAATCCATAATATTCTTTTATTCAGACTATTAACTTGTACTAACACACACACACAATATTTTTGTTTTCCAACACTAATTTGCAGCCACCCATGCGGTAGAATAAGCTATTTGTAGATTGTAGCCACCTGTGTCTGCGTGTAAATCAATTATTTCGCCAGCAAAAAATAGGTTTTTAATCTTTTTAGATTCCATTGTTTTGGAGTTTATTTCTTTTAAAGACACTCCTCCTGCTGTAATAATTGCTTCTTTAAACGAACGGTAGTTAGAAACATCAAGACGAAAATCTTTCATCAGTTTTCTAATTTCCTTTCGTTCCTTAGCCGATATTTGATGACATTTTTTGGTTACATCTATTTTTAATAAATCAAGAAAAACAGGAATTAACTTTGAGGGTAACCATTGTTTAAAGGTGTTAACTATTTGTTTGTTTCCGTTTTCGTTTAAATCTCGTATCAATCGCTTATCTAATTTGTTGTGATCAAGTGCTGGTTTTAAATCTATTGATATATAAATTTCATTTTTTTTAATCAATTCATCAACAATTATTTTGCTCAGTGTCAAAATTATAGGACCAGATAAACCAAAATGAGTAAAAAGCATTTCGCCAAACTCTTCTGCATGTTTTTTGTTGTGTATCCACACGCTTGCATTTACATTTTTTAAACCTAGTCCTTGTAGTTTCTTGGTTATGTTACCTTTTGTCTCTATTGGAACTAATGCAGGACGTGTTTGTACAATTTTATGTCCTGCTTGTTTTGCAAAATCTAATCCTTCGCCAGTAGAACCCGTTGTGGGATAAGATTTTCCTCCCGTACACATTATTACTTTGTTGGCATATAATATTTCTTCTCTATCATTACATACAATTTTTACTCCTTTAATAGTCTCGTTATCAATAATTAACTTAGTAACTTTGGTATTCAATTTTATTTTAACCTTGTTTTGTTTTAGCCATTTGTGCAAAGCATCAGCAACATGTTTTGCACTATCGGTAACAGGGAAAATTCTGCCACCACGCTCAACCTTTGTCTCAAGCCCTTGTTTTGACAATAGCTCTAAAATATCCTTAGAAAAAAATTGATTAAAAGCATATTTCAAAAATTTTCCATTAGGATGAGTATGTTTTAAAAATCCAGAAATAGAATTTGTATTGGTAATATTACATCTTCCTTTGCCAGTTATTAGCAGTTTTTTAGCTATTTTTTCATTTTTTTCTATTAATACAACATTTTTCCCCAAATCAGATGCTCGCCCCGATGCTATAAGTCCAGCTGCTCCTGCTCCAACAACTATTAAATCTATTTTTTTCATAACTAAATTGTTTGTGTATCTTCTTATTATTAATACTTTATGAATTTTATTTTATACCACTCTAAGAGTATTATTGACTATTGTGTAAAAAACAAAATTAATATATTAACTGTAATATAACAAATTTTATATACTTTTGGTGAAAATGAAATAATAAGTAACTCAAGAATACGCCGTTTTTTTGTTCTTTTGAATTTTATCTTCTTCAAAAAAATATGCAAATATCTTGATATTATTATATGGCGTTTTTCACGAGAGTCAAGTTCAAGGATTTTTTGAAATATTAGAATTAAAGTTTACCTTTTATATGAAAGGTCGGGAAAACTTTTCAGCAATATTAAAAACATACAATTTGCTGTACAATTTACCGTAGAGACAAGGCATGCCTTGTCTTTACAACATATTTGGCATATAAAATTGACATAAAAAATCAACGTATTTGTATTTATTTTATTAATATACAGAATAGTTGGAAGTTTTTTTGTCTAAACACTAAAATACTGATTGATAAAAACCAAGTGAATTATTTATTATTGTGAAAATCAAATAGATAAATATTGCAAAAAAGTTTTCCCGACTTTTCAGCTTTTATATGAGCTTTTTAATATTTCAAAAGTAACGAAGAAATTGATAATCGTGAAAAACGCCTATTATATTTATTGAATTGTTAAAAATAAGCTATATTAAATTGGTTAATTATCGGATTTAATATGTTTTATAAATTATTGTTTGATTGCAAAACTAAAAAACGTAATGAAATGAATAATTTAAGTTATGAAAACACGTCCATTGCTAAACAATAATGTCTGTTGCTAAATTGCATTTGTATTTTTAATGAATTAAAAATATGTTTGTACTATATTTTAGTTTTTACTAACTAAAGTTTTTGCCTTCATATTTACCATATTATTAGATAGTTGTAGTTATTTAGTGAAAACATAACACCCAGATAATCAACAT
>JAOZTW010000417.1 GCA_029938985.1 Bacteroidales bacterium
TCATATTTTTGTAAATACTTGTTAATCATACCAACACTGTTTTGTAGGGATTATCCGAAATTGTATATTTATTTTCTTTCATCATATTGTCCAAAGAGAACGAAACTTGAAAACCATTTTCAGCATATCGTCTCCAGATTCCTGCTCCTACTACAATACTTTTATAGTTATTGTAATTTGAAACAGTATTTTTAGAGAATAAATCTGTATTAAAATTATCTGGATAATCAGAATGTTCCTCTGTAAGCGTTTTTAAATATGTTAATTGAGGACCTATTTCAAGATAAAAAAACTGTTTGTAAGCTTCAATATATCTGAACATTATAGATATTTCGTTGATATAATAATTTTTTTTTTTTTTATTTATTACTTAAAATCTGGACTGTAAATAATGTTACGATATGATTTTGTAAAATATTTGTTTTTATAGTCAATATAAGTATTTAACAAAGCCCATTTTGGTTTTTTCCAATATAAATTAGACCTGCTTTTCCAGTCCAAGTTCTTGAAAACGAGATAATATCACCGTTAACAAATTTATCTTTTCTAATATTTGAATTTGAAACACTTAGTACTCCAAGCGAACCACTAATTCCAATATAAGAAGCAACAATAAATTGACGACCTCTTTTTCTTCTTTGAGCATGAGAAACGTTAATTATTAACATACAAAATATTATTATTTTTTTCATTTATAAATAATTGATATTTAGTGTGTAAAACAATTTTATTAATTCCTAATTAGCATTTATGGCATTATATTTTTTGTTTTTTTATTCTTTTAATTCCTCCGTAATTATTACAAAATATATTTGTTTGCGAGAATAATAAGGGCTATTTATAAAAGGTTTTTGAATTTTATAATACATTGTTTTATAAATACTTTCAACTTTATAAGTAAAATTATCATAATTTTTGTCATGCTCCACCATTTCGCCAAGATGATCCAAAACATCAATATAAGATTGTAGAATTGCCTCACTTTTAGATACAAAGGCATACGAAATACAAATGCTATTTTTCAAATCAATTTCGTAGGTATAATAAGGATATTGTTCAAACGAGTTGCAGGTAATCAGAGACTTGTTTTTGCTAATAGTATCAATTTTAATACTATATTCTGGGTCGTTCTTGTAGTGTTCGTTAATAAAATCTTGTGATTTTCCCAAAAAATTATGCTGTGCAAAAACCGTAAAACTTAAAAAAAACAATAAATAAGTAAAAATTAATTTCATAATTTAACAAGTTAATGTATATACCGTTGAAACTCGGTTGAAACTCGGTTGAAATTCAATGGAAATTCGGTTGAAGTACTAATTGATAACTACAAACTCATACTATTTTGTAGTTGCAAATTTATCTGCTCTCTTAATGTAACTTTAGTTGCAGAAAGTCTGCAAACTGACGAAAAAAATAACGATTTACAATCAAATATTGTGATAATATACTTTTATGCGTAAAGCGTGGACGCTTTACACATAAAAGATTGCAGTAACAAAGCAGATAAATCGGTAACCACAAAAAAAACTGTATTTCCACTGTACTTCCACAGAATTTCAATTGAATTTCATTTTTTCCTAAACACCCTAATTGATATTAGACTTAAAATAGCAAGTACTATTGCGAAAGCAATCCATAATAAGTAAGGTTTAATAACTATTGATTTTCTGTTTTTACCGTCGTTTTCAATTAGTTGTTCCATTTTGGAGGTTTCTAAAACGGGGTTTAACAGAGGTATTTTTTCTTTAAAAAATTTAATGTCGTATATTGGAGCTGGCACATTTTTGTTACCAAACTTCACAATATACTTCTCTCCTGCTTCTAAGAAGGCTGTTAAATATTCGTTTTCTTGATACGCTCTAACATCTGAAAATTTAAGATTAATATCGTCGTTGTTTTCCACCACCAAGTATAAATCTTTGGCGGTATATTTAGATAGTATTAAATGATTGATACTGTCCGAACAAAGATAAAAATCCTTTTTTTTTGAATCGTGATAATCAATTCTAATTTTTTTGCCAGTAGCAGAGTCTTTTTTTGTTAATTCAGCTTTACGCAAAAAGTTTTTAGGGCTTTCTATTTCAAAAGCTATTTTATCTATATATTGCATTTTAGCAAAACTGATTTTTAATATTGTTCTTGTCTCTTCGGTTGTGTCTTCTTGTATAAAAGTGGGTCGCAATACCTCAGCATATTCCTGTTCTTTTTTGGTTATTTGGTAGCTAATCACTTCGTCTAATCTAATAATTTCTTTATTATAATCAAAAATCAGTAATTTATAATATTCATAGTTCGTTTTTGGAATATCCAACATACGAATTTCTGCCGTTGCAGTGTCACTAAACTCTGATTGATAACGAGTATTATTTTTTAATATATGCCAATTTCTCAAATCGTCGCTACCACTAAGATGAACCCATTTTTCGGCATCGGTTTGTTTTATTATAAGCACAAGGTTCTCAAATTCATCTTTTTTAGGATTATGAATAAGAGCCATAGTATATTTTTTAGCCAATTTATGCTCGTTTTGCATAATTTTTATCTTCTTGCTTGTTGCCGATTTTAACTCGTCTTCGTCTGCCTGCCTTATGTATGGTACTTCATGCTTTTTTTTATCAAATATTCTTACATCAGAAAACTTTTTGTTAAGTTTGGAAGTTATTTCTGGTCTCAAAAAAATATTATAATATCCGCTCGAATCTACTATTGGTAGTTCTACTTGCCAGTTAAATTCTTGTGAAAAAGAAATATTTACTATTATAATTAGTATAAGCGTGAATTGAATTTTGTATTTCATTTGAATTAATAACAGTTTTTGGTATAAATATTTTAGAATTAATAATAAATAAGGAATTGTCAAAAAATAACTTCGGAAACTGTGTCGTTATTTCACTATTTTTAGAAAATAAAATAAAGTTTCAAATAATTCATTATTAGTAATTTGTTTTAAGTCCCAAAAACAGCAAACTAACTTAACAGTTTCCGAACTTATTATTTTCCAATTCCTAAACATGATGCAATCTTTTTTTATTATTTTACAAAAGTAATTTATTTTTTTAGAATTAGAAAATTTATGTTAAAATATACAAAGTTTAACTAAAAAAGCAACTTGTTTTAATAAAAAAGAATAATTTTGTGCTTTAATAGTTGTATTTATTCCAATTTATTAAAAACTAAGCTGATATACAAAAATAATATAATACCTAAGGTTGTAAATGGTAATTAGGAATTGGTTTACACCTTAAAATACAATTATTTATAAAATTTTATTTTAATTAATAAATTCTTTATTTTAATATGCCTAAGTGAAAAAGAAAAAATAATTAATAACACAATATAAAACTATGCACTTTAGAAAGAAAAAAACAACAGAATTTGACTACGATGTATTTAAAACCATAAATCAAATACCTGATTCAGTGTTTGATACCGAGAAATGGATAAATAATAAGTATTTGTCAAAACAATTTTTACATGCCATAGAGCATGAAAACAAAAATTTAGAATTTTTATATGTCATTATTCGTAAGCAACAACAAATTTTGTTGTTCTCGGCAATTCAAATTTCTACAATACAGTTTAAAGACACTATCGACAATAAATGTATATTAATGAGAGAGGTAACCTCATTAGTTTCTAAATATAGTAGAAGACATCCGTTTTATTTAATAGTGTGTGGCAACATTTTTATTAGTGGCGAACATGGTATTGTGTATAAAAACAACGAAAACAACCAAAAACTATTGGAGGCACTTTTTATCGCAA
Organism: Bacteroidales bacterium; assembly: GCA_029938985.1. Taxonomy (GTDB): domain Bacteria; phylum Bacteroidota; class Bacteroidia; order Bacteroidales; family JAOZQN01; genus JAOZQN01. The sequence continues at coordinate 3,766 of JAOZTW010000417.1, forward strand.
TAGAAAACAACAATAAAACAATAACCAAAAAGAGAATACATGCAATTTTAGTAAAAGATTTTTATAGCGAAATTAATACTTTAAAATCAATTGGTTTTAGTACTTTTAAAACCGAGCCTACCTTAATTTTTGAAATCAATCCAGAATGGCAAACGTTCAACGATTACTTGATGGCCATGAAAGCAAAATACAGAACAAAGGCTAAAAAAACTTATAAAGAGAGTGCAGTATTAACCGATAAAGATTTGTCTGCCAGCGAAATTAAACAATATCTACCTCAGCTAACAACACTGTATAATAAGGTAGAGGAAAAATCTACTTTTACTCTGGGAAAGTTAGATTTGAACACCTACTCTGAGCTAAAAAACAAGTTCTTAAACGATTTTGTGCTTCGCACATATTGGTTGGAGGATAAAATTATTGGCTTTATGGCTGCAATGGTAAACAATAATGTGCTTGATGCTCACTATGTTGGAATTGACTACGAGTATAATCGCAAATATTATGTGTATCAAAGAATGTTATACGATTATGTGCAAATTGCTATTGATAAAAAGTTAGCGAAAGTAAATTTTGGACGAACAGCAACAGAAATTAAAAGCACAGTAGGTGCTGTGCCAGTAGATTTGCTATGTTATGTTAAACATAGTTGTAAAATTTCCAACAGCATACTAAAACCACTGACAGAAAGTGTGAGGCTTCCTGAGTTTAAATTGATCAAACCTTTTAAATAAATAAATTTGTTAAGGCTTTATGTTATATAAAGCCTTAACAACTATTGTTATACAATTGTTTTTTCTCTGCAAATTCCATTATTTGTATTCAATTCAAGAATATGTATTCCTGCAGGAATTAAATTCATATTTATTTCGTTGTTATAAATTCCGTTTATTACATTTTGTCCTGAAATATTGAATATACTAAATGAGATAATTTCATGGTCAGTTTCAATTTGTAGAGTTTCTCCTCATGATATAGGATTTGGATAAATTAAAATATTTTGAGAATTAATAATTAAAAAAGTATTAAAATCTGTTTTGTGATTGTCAAAAATAAATAGAATTTTTAATTTTAATTACTAATTACTAATTCTTAATTTTTAATTAACTCCTATTCCCCTATCTTCTATCATTTTGAGTTTTGCGTCTCGTAGTGGAGCGTTGAAGTCAACTCTGACAGGGTTTGAAACCAACTCTGACAGAGTTTTTATCCAATATATTCTCATAAAAGTTAATCATTAATTCTGCTGTGCTGGCATCGGTTAAGCCAATTACTCCTTCGCCAGTTGTTATTTTACCAAGCCCAGTTTGACATGCTGATAGCACTATTAAATCTGCATTTAGCTGAACCAGTGCCATTTGTTTTTACAGGGCATGCCTGTAGTTGCAACTTCAGTTGCAGATTCGATGCTTTGCTTGGATAAA
>JAOZTW010000418.1 GCA_029938985.1 Bacteroidales bacterium
TTATCAGGGTTTGTTCATAAAAAATAAAATCAGAAAATAAGAAGCTTATTTTCAAATTATTATAATTGATGATGTTTGATTATTCGTTTTTGTTCAACAAAAAATAAATTATTAATTTAAAGAAAAACAGTGGCTTAATTAAGGCTTATTTTTTTTATGAACAAACCCTGCATGTTTTATGATAAACTTCGTGATTTTTTTATAAGCTCTCTATCTCTTAATTTTAAAAAAACTTTGTTTTAATGATAAAAAAAATATAATTTTGCAAAAAAAATATAACTTGCTTATGAAAAAAATTATACTCACACTTGTTATTAGTTTCATTTCTATTATCAGTTTTTCTCAAATATCAAATATTGATACATTATTGATTTGTAAATATATAGATTCGGCTAAAGTACATTTGTACAATGCTCCACAAATTACTAAACTTTATGCAGACAGTGCCTTAATAACGTCAAACAAATTAGATTACAAAATAGGAAAAGCGAAATCTTATGATTTGCTTGGCAATTATTACTATTTTAGAAGCAATTTTGAAAAAGCTGTTGAGGCTTATATTAAAGCAGGAAAACTATGGGAAAAGATAGGACGAGAGAAAAAAATAGCCAATATGTATGGAAATATTGGGTTGATTTACTGTGATATGAATAAATATGACGATGCTATAGACTTTTATTTAAAAGCCGAAAAAATATTTAAAAAAATTAATGATAATTATAGTATAGCAAATGTAAATAACAGTATTGGTATTGCCAAAATAGCAAATAATGACACAGCAGAGGCACTTGTTTATTACAAAAAAGCCCTTTCTATTGCACAACAATTTAGTAACGACACAATTAATAAAAAAAAAGGTTCATTAATTGCAATAATATATGGAAATATTGCAAATTTATATTCACAACAAAATCTGTTTGATAAAGCCTTAAAATACCATTTCAATTCATTAAAAGAATTTAATCGTATTGAAGATAACAGGAATGTGTCAACAAGTCTTAACAACATTGCAGTAATTTATCGTAAGCAAAACAAACTAATTAAATCAATAGAATATAGCAATAAAGCTCTTATTTTATGCAAACAAATAAATAAAATAACCACTTTGCATCTTGTTTATAAAAACTTATCGGCCTCTTACGAATTGTTAGACGAACACAAAAAAGCATTAGAATTTTATAAAAAATATAAAACAATTAATGACAGTATTTATAATGAAAAAACTAATTCAAAAATAATAAATTTAATAAAAGAACATGAAATAGCGATTAAAGAACGACAAAATATTTCGCTAAAAGATAAAAACAAAATTCAAGTAATAAGACTTTTTTATGCTCTAATTGTTATGTTGTTAATACTTGTTATACTTGTTATACTGGTGTTCTTGTATAAACAATCTGTTCAAAAAAATAAAGAGTTGGTAAAAATAAACTTGGAAATTGTGGCTTCAGAAAAATCGGCTGTTGCTCCAAAAATAGTGAGTAATAAATTGAATGACACCAAAAAATTAGTTAATTCAGATACAAAAAAATATGCAGGTTTAGAAATTGATGATGAATTAATAAATTCTTTGTACCAAAATATAATAAAAGCCGTTGAAGAAGAACGAATTTTTATGCGTTCCGACATTACTGTCCAAAAATTTGCCGAACATATTAATACAAACAGTTCGTATCTTTCACGTGTGATTAATCAAAAAATTGGTGTTAATTTTAGCAATTTTATTAACAACTATCGTGTAAAAGAAGCAAGAAAATTACTTGCAGATAATTCAACAAAAAAATATACAATTGAACATATATCATCAAAAGTGGGATTCAAATCCATATCTACTTTTAATAGGGCTTTTAAAAAATTTACAGGAATTACCCCTTCCTTTTTTTTGCAAAATTTATAGCAATTTCTTAAAAATATAAATGAATAGTTATTTACTCTTACTAATTTAAATAAACTTTGTTTTTTTTGATAAAAATAGAAAAAATAAAATAGAAAAAATGTAAATACCTGATAATAAACACAATATATTATATTTTATAAAAAAAAGCATAGTCAATTTATGAATTGATTATGCTTTTTTTTATTTTTTCTGAAATTGATAATAATATTTCATGTTGATTTAGAAATTGACAAATAATTGACTTGACTTTTTAATTATTAATAATTATATTTGCATATCAAAAAAATGGTTTATTCTATTACGGCATATTATAACAGGTATTATACTTTATTTAAATAGGTAAAATATTTATTTTAATATACATTAATTTGACAACTATCATTATTGACAACTATCATTATTAACAATTATTTATTATTAACAATTATCATTATTAACAATTATTTATTATTAACAATTATTATTATTAACAATTATTTATTATTAACAAAAAAAAATTAAAATCATGAATTTAAAAATGAAATTTATTTTAGTATTAGTGTTCTTTTTTGCTTTGGCAAATGTAAAAGGACAATTTTATAGTAATCAATTTGAAACAAACGAAGGTGTAACACCAACTGGAGTTTTTGAACATGGCGATGCCACTTCACTATCTGAAACAGGCTACGATTTTAGTGGTAACGACTCAGAAGGTTTTTGGGGAGCAAAAAACACAGGCATGATGGATATGGGAACAGTCTATCTACCTGGACAAGATTGCTCGAATTTTACTGGAGTGCATATTGAATTTGATTATTTAAAAGTAGGAAGTGACGGTCAGTTTATCATGCAAATTAGTCCAGGAGATGGAATATGGCAAGTAACATTAGCAACTAATACTGAATGGACACATTATGAGTATGATTTACCAGCAGAAATGTTTACCAACACTGTAACAAATCTTGAAGTATATTTTGACTTTATGGGAGGTTTTGGTACAGAGTTAGCTGGTATAGACAATATTGTTATGACAGGAACTACAGGGCGTATAAATGGTACAGTATTTTTTGACATAGACGATGATGGAGTTTTTGATGCAGAAGAATACGGCTTAGCAGGTCAAAAAGTTCAATTATCGCCAGGTGGAATTACTACCTTTACTAACGCATTAGGCAAATATTATTTCAATGTAGATCCAGATACTTACGATGTAACTTCGCTAACAGAATCACCATGGGTGCTTACAACACAGGCTACTCTTGAAGTTGAAGTTACGAGCGACAACCTAATTGTAGATGATAATGATTTTGGAGTAAATGCAACAAGTGAGGTAATTGGAGTAGATATTTCGCTTGCACACGGCACACCAAGATGTAACATGGCTACACGATATTGGATAAATTACCAAAACCTTAGTGTAATTCCTATTAATGGAGAAGTAGTTTTAGAATTAGACGAACTAACTCCGTTTGTTTCAAGTAGTCCAGAACCAACTTCAATAGATGGTAACACTATTACTTGGGATTATGCAGATTTGTATCCAACAAGTAGCTCGGCAATTTCGGTTAATGTACAAATGCCCGACGAAACACAAATGGGAAATGAAATTTTATCATCTGCAACAATAACAACTACTGTTGGCGAAGATACTTATACTAAAGAAAACATTGTAAATGAAGTTATTACATGTTCGTATGACCCTAACGATAAATCCGTTTTACCAAAAGGTACAACTGAATTTGGAGTGATAAGCAAAGATGCTGTTCCAGAATATGTTATCCGTTTTCAAAACGAAGGAAATGCAGAAGCTTACGATATTGAAGTACGTGACCAAATAGACGAAAATTTAGATATTTCTACACTTCAAGTTATTGGAAATAGTCACGATGTAGAAGTTTTTATTGAAGAAGACCGTTGGGTATCATTTATGTTTAAAGACATTATGTTGACTTATAAAGACGATGACGAATTAGAAAGTCAAGGTTTTATTAAATATAGAATAGAATTAAACGAAGACGTTTTGCCTAACGCTCCGGTAAACAACTATGCTGATATTTATTTTGATTTCAATCCTGCTATTGTAACAAATAATGTACTAAATACGGTGGAATGTTATATTGTTCCAGAAACACCAGTCGTAAGCTTTGAAGAGTCTGAATTAACTATAACTTCAATTTTACCTGCACAATGGTATTTTAATGAAGAAGCGATTAGTGAGGCTACTAATAATTCTTTTGACCCAGCTGATTATGGTTTGTATTCAGTTGAAGTAACAGATGAGAACGGCTGTACTTCAATATCTGATGCTTACAACTATACCTTTGATGCTATTTTTACAGTGGTGAATTTGATAGAAGAACCAGTAGAAAATGTTATTGTAGAAGTAGGCGATGAGCAAATACCAACAGACCAAAATGGTGTAGCAACATTTTCACCAATGCTACAAGGCGAACAAGAAGTTAATATAAATTCGGACGATTATGTTCCTTATACTTTAATATTTACAATGATAGAACTTAATTTATTTAATACCGATATTAGTATTAATGCGTTACCAACAGATGTTAATTTATCTAATTTAACAATTGATGAAAATCAGCCTGTTCAAACAGAAATTGCTACACTTTCAACAAGTGATGTTGACGGCGATAGTCATACATACTCGTTAGTAACTGGTTCGGATAATTTTGAAATTTTAGACAATAAATTATTATCTTCAACAATTTTTGACTACGATGTTCAAACTGAATATAACATTACAGTAGAAACTAACGATGGTGACGAGGGAACTTTTTCAAAAGATTTTGTTATTTCTATTGGAGATGTGACCAGTGTAAATGAACTTCAAAACAGTTATAATATTTATCCAAATCCAACAACTGGTATTTTTAATTTGAATACAGTGGAAAATATTAATGTAGAAATTACTGATATTACTGGGAAAACTATTTATAGCTCAGATGTTAATTCAAAAACTACAAAAATAGATATATCTGCACAGCCAAAAGGTATTTATTTTTTGAAAATAAAGTCTGATAGTCAAACTATAAGTGAAAAAATTATTTTAAATTAGAATAAAGCTTATTAAAATACAGGTATAGGGTTTGTTTTTAAAAAAACAAGCCCTTACTTATTATTTATTTTTCTTTAAATTAAATATTTGGGAATGATACAATGGTTCAATTATGTGATTATAAACCAATAGATTAAAGAAATACAAACGTGTAAAAACTTTTGTATGGATACTTAAATACTAAAGTTTTTGCTTTCATTTTATATTGATTATCAATAATTTATAAAATTAA
>JAOZTW010000419.1 GCA_029938985.1 Bacteroidales bacterium
AAAATGCTCATTTACAAAGGTAAACTTTAATTCTAATATTTAAAAAAAGCCTTGAGTTTGATACTCGTGAAAAACGCCAAAAAATAATATTATTTCAGAGCTAATTTATATTTTGTTACAAATTTTTGCTGTGCTTTTACAAATAACTCAATTGCTTCTTTCGTTTTGCTTATAGAAGAAGAATTAAGATTTTCCCATTTTTCATCGTGTTCTTGCGTATAAGAAGAGTCGGGCAAAGCATACAGTTGCATCATTTCCTTGTATTCATTTTCTAATAAAGATTTATAAGTACCAAACAACTTTGTTGCATCATCTTTGAGTTCCGATGATTCTGCAAAATTCTCCATTCCTGCAACTGTCTGAATACTTTTATCAACCTGAGCCATAGCATCATTATATGCCTTTTCAATACCTTCTGTCGTCTGAATATCTTCATCAATATAATTATGATAACTTTCAATAAGGGCATTTATTTTAACATCTATCTCCAACTGCACTGTAACAATACTATCGTTGTAAGCAGCAGCTTCTTCTGGTGTTGGTCCACAGGAAGATAACAAACCTACAATAACTAATAGCAATAAAAAATATTTACTTTTCATAATAAAAATATTTAAAAAATTAATAATTTATTTTTTTTAGATTATAATTTTATTTTAATTTGCAAAGATATAAAGTTTTTTTAAATATTGTAAAAATTTACATATTATATTTTATTGTTTTGTTATTTCTTAGAAAATTATTAAAAAATATAGGAGAGCTATATGACAAGTTACCTTTAGTTAATATTGTATATAATCTTACAGTTAAGCAAAAATATCTAACTATTTTGTTCTTTATTGTGCTTGGCTACATTTACTTAATACTAAAAGAACTGCCAGATCCTAATAATCATTTTACCGTTTGTTTATTTAAAAATATCACTAAATATCCCTGTCCTGCTTGTGGCACAACACGAGGAATGGTGTATATAATAAATGGATATTTTCTGAAAGCCATTCTAATGAATCCATTGTCGTATTTAACAATAATGGGAACTATTGTTGTATATATCTGGATTTTACGAGATTTAATAACAAAAAAAGAATCTCTTTTCCCTTTCATCAAGCAAAAAGCTCCAGCTTGGTTTATTGTTCTGGTAATTTTACTTACAATAGCAAATGGTATCTGGAACGTATATAAGGGATTGTAATGTTTTCATCTATTTTATAGTACAAGAGCAACAAAATAACGCCGTTTTTCATAAGTGTAAACTACAAGGCATTTTTATTTTTTAAATTCCGCAGTTTACTTATTGTAAATGAGGATTTTAAAATAATGAAAATAACACAGTAATTTGCATTTATGAAAAATGCCAAAATAACTATAGAATTAATTGGTTCTACGGATATTGCTTTCAAGCGGAGTGCTATAATCTGTTAATAAAAAGACGTGTTTTTTATTGCATCTCGCTTGGGGTTAGTTTACTGAATTTTAAATATTTCAATAAATATGTTGTATCGCTGATGCAATAATTAATAAAATAAAAATTGTCAATAAGAGCCTTTATAGATAATTGTTTTTAAGGTGTAAACCAATTCTTAATTCTTAATTAATTAATTCCAAATTGCCGTTTTGTTTAATCATCAAGAATTTCTATTTGTTTCTCGTTATCTAAATATATTGTAGGAATACCTTTGTACTCTATTATTTTTCCTTTCACACAAACTCTTTTATGTAGTAGTTCAACTTCTGGTTCATACGAGAAGTGAATAATATTTGAACCCCAGATGGTTATAGAAAGCGGTTGGTTAGGAAATGATCTATCAATGTCAATAAAAACATGTCCTTTTGCATGTTTTTTTGTTGCTATTATTGTACCACAAACAGTTACTTTTTTGTTTGAACCAATATGTTCTTTTATTTGGGTCGTATTTATTTGCCCTTTTTTTAAATCTGTAATAGGTTCTATTTCAAAATTGCGAGAAGTTGTAACAAAAGGCATAACATCTGTTTGACTTTCAATATTGTTTTCAATCTCATCAGGTAGATTCTCAAAAAAATCTATTCCTGTTAGGCTTTCAATACTGTCTATGCTGACTGCATAATAATTCAATTTATGTTCAAATTCTTTGTGAGGAACAAGAAATGCTATGGCTTTTTGATTTTGCATATCATAAGCTATTTTATAAAAATATTCAGGAATACTAACTTGATTTATTCCACGTTCAATTACTTCTAAGTCGTTGGTTAGTACTGGTGCTGTAATAATAAATAAATCAACATTGTTTTTATATACATAAGACCTCATAGCACCCTCCAAGCTTGCCCAGCCATCTCGGTTAAAAACGCCTAATTGTGGACTCATATTGGAATAAAAATAAGATTCCGAAAGTGCTGTTTTAGACCATTTAAAATCTGCCGAAGGAGCTAAATGTCCTCTATCGTATCCTAATCCATCGTAAGAAAGTTCTTCGCCTCTCTCGTATTTTATATAATAATCTAACTGAACCGCCGAACCGGTTTTTATCTTTGGGTCTGTTCTAAAATCGTTAGACCTTGTGCCTGAACCATTAATTATTTCGGTAGAAATAATATGTGCAACCCACTTGGCTTGTTCGTGTTGTTCTGAATATACAAGCATCATCGCCTTATGTTCAATCAGTTCTTCGCTGTCTTCAATTTTTGGAAGAACAAATTCTTTCAAACGCTGTCTAATATACTCTAATTGTAGTTCTCCTTTTTTTGTTTGTAATTCTCCAATTTTATTTTTGCATTCGTCAATTTCCGCATTTGTATCATCAATTTTCTGTTTTACATTTTGACTATAACTATGTTGCAACAAAAACACAAAAACAAATATAAAAAGGAAACGTATTTTGAATGTTTTAAAATTCATATATCCAGGCTTTTAATTTGTTGTTTTTTATATACTTCTTAGCTTTACTTTTTTGATCAAAATCAATTATTGATACTCGATAACTGTTTTCAAATTTAAGAATTTTTGAATTACTATAACCGCTTGATATATATTTTTCCTTTTTACTTACAGCATATTTAGCATTACCAAAACAGACCGCAATTACATAAAAACGTTCCGTTTTATTTGAAACATCAATAATATCAATATCATTTAGGTAGTCTGTTTTTTTATAATCATAAATTTCATTTAATATTCTAATATCTTGTCCTGCATAAGTATATGGCAAGGGAGTGCTTTCGTAGTAGAGCAAAAGAATTTTATCTAAAAACTCGTTAATCTTAACGGGTGTCATTAATCCGTTTTCATAAACGGGAAAAATGATTACTTCATTAATAAGAATTATTGGAGGAATAACTTGAGTTTCAATATTTATTTTTTCTAATTTTTCCCACATTTCATTCATACATGTGTCATTAGAAACAACACATTCTTGAAAATTAATTTCATTTTTTATTAAATACTCTTTTACCGCTTTACATCTTCCACAGTTTCCTTTTGTATATATTAACAGCTCAAATATTTGTGCGTTTAATACAAATGGAAATAAAACAAAAACTAATACATAAATAATTTTCATTGTTTTTTTGTTTTTATATACCTAAAGCCAGTAACAAATGATAAAAAAATTGGAAACTACTTTTTTTAGTTTATTAGAAACATCTTCAAATTTGCACTTGTCATGCTATTTAGATTTTTCAGCTAAAGGGTACTCATAGAAACCCAAAACTAATTACTAATTCATAAATTGTTTTTTAGCAATAAAAAAAATGAAATACCAAACCAATGTGGACTATGTTTTATTTCTCCAAAATCTAAATATTCGTAGTTGAATTTTAAATAAACAAATTCAGATTTTATATAAATACCTACTACTGGCGAAAATAATGTTTCAGGATTTAGTTTTATAGATGTAGCATTGTAGTATCCAAAAGAGTACATTGCTTTTCCTCCAAAAAAAGCTCCATAAACAGTAGAGTTATTTTTAAGAAAATTAAATCGTTTGTTAATTTCCACATAAGCTAAAGTTCTTTTTTCTTCAATCTGATAATATAAATGTTCGTCTTGTTTAAGCCATATTTTTTTTCTAAATGGTCTTGTTACTAATCCACTCAAAAAATCTATTTTATATCTTTTTTCTTGAAAACCAAAAGCTGCTCCAATCATGTAATCGGAACTTGTAAATTGATTAACATAACCAATTTGAGAGTGTGAGACAATTGGTATATATCCTTTTTTTGCTCCATGCTGTCTCAATATTTTTTTTGCTTTATTGTTTTCCGAAATAATAGCAAACTCATAAGGTAGTTTATTGTCAATTTTTTGTTTTGTATCAGCACCATTTACTATCAAATATTCTAATATTTCATTATTATTATTTTCAATAGCCACACCAATTGCTTGGCTTGTTATTTTGGCTTTATTTTCCACAAGAAGTTTAACAAAGTTAATATCATTTTTTTTTACCGAAACTAATAAAGGATAGTTACCAAAATCATTTTTTTTATCAATATTTGCTTTGTATTTAATCAATATTTTTGCAAGTGTGGTGTCTTTTCTTTGAGTGGCTTGCAAAATAGGATTTGAATAGTTGTACGTTTTATTTGGCGATGCTCCATAAAAAAGAAGTAGGTCAACAATTTCGTAATTCTGTTCGTCAATAGCCACATGAATTGGAGATTTTTTATTGTAATTTTCAATATTTACATTTGCTCCATTTATAATCAGTAGTTCTGTGATTTCAAAATCATTGTTGCTTACTGCGGCCATTAATGCAGGTGGATTGTATGGTGGACTTATATTAATATCAGCTCCATTTTCAAGCAATTTAATGCAAATTTGATAATTTCCATAGTCCACAGCAAACATCAAAGGGGTTACACCTTCGTAGGTTTTAACATTTACATCTGCTCCTCGTCTCAATAAATCATAAATTTTTTTCTCATTGTTTTTACTTGCCGCAACCAACAGCTCTTTGTCTATTGTTGACTGGGAAAAAGCGAAAAAAGATGAGAAAAATAAAAGTAAGGACAATAATATTGTGAATTTTATATTTAATCTGCTGTGTATAAGCATTATATTTCTATTTTTAATTGTTTATTAATTCAAATAATAATTAGAATCAGGCTTTTGATTTCGCACCTTTGGTGCTTACTATATATAACGAAATAATTTACCTTGCCCTTACAGGCAAGGCTTTTGATTTCGCAC
>JAOZTW010000420.1 GCA_029938985.1 Bacteroidales bacterium
AATTAATTTTATAAATTATTGATAATCAATATAAAATGAAAGCAAAAACTTTGATTAACTAAGCTCAAAACACTATTTTTACATCTTCTTTGTAGTTTTGCAAGGTACCGTTTAGGTTGGCAGTCCAGCCGTCTATAAATACTTTGCCGTTTTTTATGGCATTAGAAAAATCATGACTGTTTATTTTTTCGCTGTTGGTTAAATAATAGTTTGTACCTATTTTATAAATACAGTCTTCTACCACAGTTTCGGGGGCTTTAGTTGGTTTGTCAACACCTACGCTGAAAACCATGTTGTAAATACGTGAAAGTGTGTCGTTGTTTTCGTGTTTTATTTCTATTTGTTCGCCGTCCATAATCAATTTGGGAGCGTCCACACTATCAAATACTTTGTAGCCAACATCTGGAGCTTGTTTTTTGTTCTCTTCAAACATTCCTGTTTTTTTGTTTTTGGCTTCTATTTCTTTGGCTATTTTTTCGCTGGCACGTTTTAAACGCTCCACAGTAATACTGGAAATTACGGGCGGTAAATTGTTTTCCTTACAAAATTTATATGCTGGTTTTTTCTTCTTTATTGGCTCATCTATTTGGCATAAAATAAATTTTCGGTTGCCGCCATCTTCTGCGTTTAGTTGCATTACGGCTTGACCTGTTGTACCACTGCCTGCGAAAAAGTCTATGATGATGGAATTTTTGTCAGAATACGTAATGCTTTTTAATAAATATTTGATAAGTTTAGTTGGTTTTGGATTAGAAAAAATTTCCTTTTTATTAAATAAAATTTCAATTTCTCTTGAAGCATCAGTATTTGTTGCTATTTCTTTATCAAACTTTTTACTAAAAATGTCTATTATCGGCTTTATATTAGTTAATTTATTCTTTTTTTCAATTGTAGGTCTTAAAGATTTTGGATTTTTAAGGTGAAAAATATCTCCTTCTAAAAAAGCTTCATTAATCTTTTCTTGTCCCCATTTAAATCTGCCTTTCAAATAAAAATCATTTTCTAATTTTCCATCTTTAACAATTAAATTTTCTAATAGTTCAACTTGCAAAGGCTCATTTCCATATAAACCTTTTTTTAAAATACCTGAAAAATTACCACTCTTAATTAAAATATTTTCTTTTTTGAAAAATCTCTTGCAAAGACTATTTGAAATATTTAATAACTCAATATTTTTATCTGGATTTGTATATCCGCCAAGAGTATAAATCGTTTCTGAAGTTTTCTTATAGAATAAAATATATTCTTTAATAGTAGCAACTTCTTTACTTAAAAAAGATGGCTGAGTTTTTTTGTGCCATATAATTTGCCCTACAAAATTCTCATCTCCAAACACATCATCGCAAAGCAGTTTTAGGTTTGCCTGTTCGTTATCATCAATACTAATAAAAATAACACCTTCTTTGCTAAGTAAATCTCGGGCAAGCAAAAGGCGTGGGTACATAAAAGACAGCCAGCCGTTGTGGCTTTTTTTGCTTTTAAAACTAAACTCCATTCTTTCCATGTCGTCTTTGCCTATGTTTGCCAACCCCAGCACTTCGGCTTCTTCTTTGTTAAACCTGTCGGGGTAAACAAATTCGTCGCTTGTGGTGTTGTAGGGTGGGTCTATATAAATACATTTTATTTTACCGTTGTAGTGGTTTTTCAGTATTTTAAGGCTGTCTAAGTTGTCGCCTTTCAATAGCAGGTTTTGTGTAGTGTCTATATTTTTGCTTAGTTTACGGTTAAGGCTAAGTTCTTTGTCGGTTTTTTGTGCGTATTTTGCACGTGCTACGTTTCTGCCCACAAAATTTAGTCCGTAGCCGTTTACTTTTTCGTCTATTGGCAAGCCTGCAATTGCTTTAAGTTCGTTTATGTCTATTTCGTTATCCTTTATTATGCTTGGATAATTTTCTTTAAAAAAATTAATCAATTTGTTTTCCTTGTTTTCTGTATTTAAAACAGAAAAACCTTCTTTTGTAAATTTATCTATATTTGTCATTTTTTTATAAATTTTTTATCAAACTTGCCAATTGCGTTGCGTTGATACGTTCTTTAAATGAGATTTTAATATTTTTGTTTTTGTAGTGCATATTTAGTGCTTCAAAATATTTTTTGGCAAAATCTATTTTTCGTTTTTCGTTTTCCGGTATTGCAGTATAAGTTTTATAACCTTTGCTTTCCACAATAAGAAAAATTTTATTTCCTTCGGTGCTTTTTATAGCATAGCAAAAATCGGGATTGTATTCACCCAATGGAGTTTTTATTTTTAGTCTTGGCATTTTTCCAAAAATTTGTATGCTGCTAATGTTTGGGTCTTGCTCCACTATATCTAATTCAAAACCGCTATCATATTCAATCACTTCTTCAAACACCCATTTTTCTTTCAAACTAAAATCGCTTGTAATTTCTTTTTGAAATTTTCCAACAGTACCAGTTTCTAAATATGTTTTTCCTTTTTCTTTTTTAAACACGTTTGGTAAAACAGTACCATTAATTCCGTCGTATTTTACGTTGGCTTTAATCATTTCCACAAGGTGTTTGCGTATTATTTCGGTAATATCTTTTTGTGCTTGTGCGGGGTTGTTGCACAACATTTTGTTTTTAAAATTGCTACTCAAAGCGTTAAAAATTTTCACCACAAAAGCAATAGGCGTTTTGGTGTTGTTAGACAGGTTACGCACCAGTTCTAAATAATCTACCTTACTTTTGTATGAAACCGTGTTGGTTAGTTGTTCGGTAATTGCCCCCTGTTTGCCAATACTGTTTACATTTATTTCTGCCTTTATAGTTTGTAACAGAATTTCTACAATAGGTAAAGCTTCAATATCTGTTTTAATATTTTTAATAAGTTGTTCTTCCGTTTCTTTGCTTAATGTTTCTAATATATAAAAAGCATTTTTATTTATAGTGTTCCACAAATCTTTAAAGTCTTGTAGATGCGTTTTTTTAATAAAAACTTTCTTTTTCTTTTTATTGTTTTTAGCATCTTTTATGTATTGTTCGGCATCGGAGGCAAACAAGTTTTCTAATGCTTCTTTTTGCAGTTTTGGCAGTTTTTGTTCTTTAAGTTTTTTTGAAAAATCCGGTGCTTTACCGTAAATTTTATGTCCGTTAAAAAGTCCTTTTCTTTGCATCATTTTTTTGTTAATTAAAACATCGTCTACCAGCTCAATAATAGTATCATCGTCAAAATCAGTTTTTTGCTGTAACACTATAATCAGTTGTTGCTCGGTAAAAGTTTCGGCAATAAAAAATGAGTTAGTTAAAATTTCGTTTTGAATAGCCTCCACAAACCCCTGCTCTTTGTTCGACACTATTACATCAAGATTATTTATTCTCCAAAACTCTTCTTGGTCTCCATTTAGTGCTTTAATAGTGTTTCGTTTCAAATCTTGATTAACACTAATACGCAAGCCGCGTCCTATTTGTTGAAGTTTAGAAGTTTCGCTTCCTTGATTAGACAGTTTACTAATAGTAAAAACATTAGGGTTGTCCCACCCTTCTTGTAACGCCCATATAGAAAAAATAAAACGAGTAGGACTATCAAACGAAAGTAGCTTTTTTTTGTCTCTCAGTATTTCGTCAACACCTTTTTTTATTTTACTATCCTTGTTTCCTTTGTCTCCCGAAAAATAGCCTTTATGAACTTGCAAATTATTATCTTTATCAAAATCGTTTTGCAAATATTTGTAATATTCCAATGATTTATCTAAATTTCCTATAATTTTATTGTATTGCAGTATATATTCTTGTTCAAAAATATTTTTAATTTTAGGGTTTTCACCTCTAAACAAACTTGTGTTACTTTCTATAAAAAACAAACTAAGAGCTTTTATTCCTTTCTCAAACAGTTCTTTTTCTTTTTCAAAATGTATTTTAATAGTTTCTTTAATCATTGTTCTCAATGACTCGTCTGACAAAGAATAATCAATTTTTTGCATACTTCCGTCTGCAAAGACTAAACTTGTTTTGTTTATTCTTTTTATACTTTTGCCGTTGAATACCGCCCCAACACCTAATTTTCGTTTTAGAACAATACCGTTTGTTAGTGTGCTAACAATAGCTTTTCTGTTTTCGGTTGCCACAAGGGTGTCGGTGTTTTCAACAATATCTTGTGTGTAAACCACAATTTTTTTAACTAAATTTTGACGAAACGATGAAATACTGTCAAGCGTATAAGCTACGTTTGAGAGCGGTAAACTGTTTTTCTTTTTAGGAAAAGTGGCACCAAAACGAAGATAGTAATTTTCAAAACCTTCAAAATATTTTTTAAAAGCATCACCATTAAAACGGTGCGGCTCGTCCATTATCACAATTGGTTTTAATCGTTTCAGAGCGTTGAGATATGATTTTGGCGGTTTTTGATTCTCTTTAAATAATTCAGGGTTGTTTATTTCGTTTTGTAATGGTCTGTTCAATATATTATCACGGCTGTTAAACGAGCTTGGTGTCATCACCAAAACGGAAAGATTAGAGGTGTTAATAAATTGTTTTACTGCCGATATATTTCCACCTTCGTAAACAAAAGGTTCTATTTCTTTTTCTCTTTCGTTGGCATAGAACGATTTAAAATACTCTTTGGTATCCTCTAAATTTGTTTTTGTTCCCTCACGTATAGGAACTGTTGGAATAAGTATTATAAATTTTTTGTAACCAAAATTTTTATTCAGTTCAAAAATAGATTTAATAAAAGTAAATGTTTTACCTGTTCCTGTTTCCATCATCACATCAATATTTTTGGTGTTTTGAATAGGAAATTTGTATTTGTTTTTATTATGGTGTTCTTTAAGCACTTTGGCAAAATTTTCGTTTTGTCGTAGTTTTTCAAAAATACTGATAATATTATTAACGCAGTTGTCTTGAAATGCTTGTGCCTCGTATTGGAATTGTTTTTTTTCTGTTTTTTTCATATTTTAATATTTCCATTTTTTAAGCTGCAAAAATAGTAAATTTATTTATTTCAACCATCATTATTCATGAATTGTACTATTAAGGTCGGCTACCCACGTAAAGTTGTATGTCGCAATCGTACAGACAATTGTATATAAACTGTTGGCGTGGCTTAAAGTGACACCGACTGTAATTTATTGCTACGCATTTACATATAATCTTATTATTTAGTATATTACAAACTAAAGTTTTTGCTTTCATAATAATATAATTATCAAACAGTTGTAATTTTAC
>JAOZTW010000421.1 GCA_029938985.1 Bacteroidales bacterium
CAACTGAATTTCAACTGTATTTCATTTCTTTCTGCTGAGTTTCTACAAACTATTAACGATTTAAACAAACAATTTAACAATATTTTAATTCAATATTTAATCACATGAAAAATTTTAAATTATTAATAATATTAATATTAATAAGTATTAATTTGATAGCACAATCAGAGTATGATAATTATTTTAGAGCAATTGCCGCAAAAGATAATTCTCAGTTTGAAGAAGCAATTATTCATTTTAACAATGCTATTCTACTGAATAATAACGATTTTAGTATTTACATTGAACGAGCTAAAGTGTTTTATGAAATGAAAAAATATAATTATGCAATTTTAGATTATAAACAAGCCGAAAAAATAAATAAAAAAATAGGATTGTTAGAACTTTCAAAATGTTATGCAATTAAAAATATGATAGATAGTAGTTTATTTTATCTTGAAAAATATTTAAAATTATATGATAAAATTCCGAAATCTGAAATAAAATTAGATGACGATTTTGAAAATATAAACAATCTAAAGAAATGGAATGTTTTGTGGGAAAAAGATTGGTATTCTCCGATTGAAATAACTATAAATAAAGCTATTTACCACAAAAATCAAAAAGAATATATTGAATCACTTTGGGAATTAAATTCGGTATTAAAAATAAACAAAAGGTATCATAAAGCATATTTTTTAAAAGGAGAGATTTTTGCCGAAGTTGGTAATTATAAAGATGCTATAAAAAATTATTCAAAAGCAATAAAATTAAAGCCCAAAAATCCAACATATCTAATTGCAAGAGCAGAAATATATGCCAAAGCAAAAAAATACAAAAAAGCAAAAGAGGATTACAATATTTCAATTCAACAAAATCCAAAAAATATCCATCTTTATTACAAAAGAGCATTGATACTTAATGAATTGAAGCAATACCAAGCAGCATTAAATGATATGGATACTTATTTTAAATATTATAATAATAGTGAGGTTAATTATTTTTATGGAATAATTCTGTACAATTCAGAAGATTATATTAACTCGCTGAAATATTTTAATTTAGCAATAGAAAAAGATAACTCAGTTGTAAAATATTATTATGCCAGAGCCAATGCTTACTTAAAGACAAGAACTTTTGAATATGCTATTGAAGATTACAATACAGTATTAGACCGAAGTCCAAAAAATACTGAAATATATTTACTTCTTGGAATAACAAAACTGGAACAAAACGATAAAGAATCAGCTTGTATGTACTGGCAAAAAAGTATTGATAATAAAGATTATAGAGCAAATAATTATATAATAAAACACTGCAAACCAAATAGCAAAAAGAAATAATTATGGAATCAAAAATAACTTACGAACAGCTCATTGATTTAATGCACAAATCGGATTTAAGAAATGAAAAAGCATGGAGTGAATTTAGAAATGAATATCGTTTCTATGTTAAAAATGAACAAAAAAAGCATGAAAGACGTAGCTTAGAAGAAGATAAACGTAGAAAAGAAGAAGATAAACGTAGAAAAGAAGAAGATAAACGTAGAAAAGAAGAAGAAAAAAGAAGAAAAGAAGAAGAAAAAAGAAGAAAAGAAGAAGAAAAAAGAAGAAAAGAAGAAGAAAAAAATAAAAAAGAAGAAGAAAAAAGTAGAAAGGAAGAAAATTTGAAACGAGATAAGGAAGAAGAAGAACGTAGAAAAGAAGAGGTAAAGCGTAGAGAAGAAGAAGCAAAACGTAAAATAGATGAAATAACTAAGCGTGAACAGGCAGAAGAAAGGCGTAGTGAAAATTGGGAAAAGGAATGGCTCAAATTAAGAGCTTCAATAAAAGAAATTCATGGAGAACTTGGGGGTATTGGAAAAAGTAATGGAGAGATAGCTGAGGATTTTTTTTATTCAGGCTTAAAAAAATCAATGCACATTTTTGATATTGACATAGAAGAGATTGAAAAAAATAGAAATAAATTTAGAAAATCGTTACAACTAAAAGGAGAATATGATATTATATTAACTAACAGCAGTGTGATTGTATTGGTTGAAGTGAAATATAAATTTAAAGAAAGGCATGTAATAAAATTTGTTACAAAACAAATTCCCAAATATAAAGTACTATTTCCTGAAAGAAAAGATTATAAAGTATATGGAGCAATTGCAGGATTTACTTTTGAAGATAAAGCAATTGAGCTTGCTAATGAATACGGTTTGTTTATACTCACACAATCTGGAGAGAACATAGAAATTGTGAAAAATGCTACTATTACTTATTAGCTATTTTCATAAATTTATTACAGGACACTCCTAAGTAAAAAAAATAACTAAGCCTAATCTACTTGTTTGTTTTGCCCTTTTAAATAAATTTAAGAAGTCATTAAATAGCTCGCTATTTGCAGATTATTAAATTATTAAAAGAACAAAAAAACGGCGTATTTTGGAGTTCCTTATTATTTCATTTTCACTAAAAACCCAAAACTCTGCGTTACACAAAATTATTAAAACACTCATTTACATAAATAAACTCAAACTTTAAGAATTTTGAAAGCCAATATTTTTGAGTTCTTAGGAGTACCCTACATATTAAGCTATAAAAATTAAATTAATAATATTCAAATGATAAGCTACATACAAGCAGAAAATATAACAAAATCTTTTGGAGAACTTGTTCTTTTTGAAGATATTTCTTTTAGTATAAATAAAGATCGAAAAGTTGCAATAATTGCAAAAAATGGTACAGGAAAAACTTCTTTATTAAATATTCTCACTGGAAATGATACTGCTGATGAGGGAAAAGTTACACAGAAGAATGGAATTACTATTGGGTATTTAGAACAAAGTCCACATGTTGACAATTCTAAAACTGTTATTGAACAGGTGTTTAACTCTGCAAATAAAATTGTAGAAATAGTAAGTAACTACGAAAATGCTATTGGTGGAGATAACGAAAAAGAAATGCAGGAAGCAATTGAACAGATGGATTTTTATAAAGCATGGGATTACGAAGCTAAAATAAAACAAATACTTACACAGTTAAAAATAACGAATTTAAAACAAAAAGTGGGAGAGCTTTCGGGCGGGCAAAAAAAACGACTTGCAATTGCTAATCTATTAATTAACGAACCAGATTTACTTATACTTGATGAACCTACAAATCACCTTGATTTACAACTTATTGAATGGTTAGAAGAATATATGCAAAAATCAAAATCTACTTTGTTGATGGTTACGCATGATAGGTATTTTTTGGATAGAATATGTAACGAAATTATTGAAATAGACAATAATACAGTATATAAATACAATGGTAATTATTCGTATTTTCTGAGTAAAAGAGCAGAAAGGGTGCAAATTCACAACTTAAATGTAGAAAAAGCACAAAATTTGTTACGCACTGAATTAGACTGGGTTAGAAGAATGCCCAAAGCAAGAGGAACAAAAGCGAAATATAGACTTGATAATTTTGATAAGTTAAAAGAAAAATCAAAAGGGAAGATTATTGACGAAAAACTTGAATTAAATATTAAAACTAGAAGAACTGGAAAAAAAATTCTTGAACTTTATAATATTAGCAAAGGTTATGGCGATTTGAAGTTAATAAAAAATTTTTCGTATAAATTTAATTTTAATGAAAAAATTGGAATTGTGGGTAATAATGGCTCAGGAAAATCGACTTTTTTAAATCTTATTACAGAGAGTATTGAGCTTGATGAAGGCAGAATTGAAAAAGGGAAAACAATTGTTTTTGGATATTACAAACAAACAGGAATGAAAATTTCTCCAGATAAAAAAGTTATTGAAGTAATAAAAGATATTGCAGAAGTTATTACTCTTGGTAATGGCAAACAACTAAGTGCTTTGCAGTTTTTAGAAAATTTTTTATTTCCCTCAAAAATGCACTACAACAAAGTAGATACACTAAGCGGAGGCGAAAAAAGAAGATTGTATTTAATGACCGTTTTGATGAAAAATCCAAATTTTTTAATACTTGATGAACCAACTAACGATTTGGATATAGCAACTCTTAATGTTTTAGAAAACTATTTAATAAATTTTAGTGGTTGCCTTATTATCGTTTCACACGATAGGTATTTTATGGACAAAGTTGTGGACACACTTTTTGTTTTTGAAAAAAATGAACAAATTAATAATTTTATTGGAACATATTCTGATTATTATTTTCAAAAAAAAGAAAAGGAAAAAAAAGAAAAAAAGAATAATATTAATATAAAACCCGTACAGCAAAAATCTGTAAAAATTAAGAAAAAGAAATTAAGCTACAAAGAAAAAAAAGAATTTGAAATCATTGAGAAAGAAATACCTATGTTGGAAATTAAAAAAAAGGAAATTGAGACATTACTTAATTCTGGAAAACTCAACCATACCGAGATAGCAGAAAAAGCCAAAGAATTAGCTAAAATAAAAGATACAATAGACGAAAAAGAAATGATTTGGCTTGAGTTAAGTGAAAAAATGTAACAAATTTTATTGGTCAATCATAGAAGCTCAAAAATCAAAAACCTGAAAATTAGTAAGGTTTGAGTTCACAACTGTATATGAATATTTAGTGAAAAAGAAAAAATAATTGGCTACAACCTACTTGTTTATTTTGCCCTTTTAAAAATTTTAAAAATATCATTAAATAGCTCGCTATTTGCAGATTTGTTAAAATTCTAAAAGAACAAAAAAACGGCGTATCCTGTAGTTACTTAGGAATTGTCAAAAAATAACTTCGGAAACTGCGTCATTATTTCACTATTTTTAGAAAATAAAATAAAGTTTCAAATAATTCATTATTAGTAATTTGTTTTAAGTCCCAAAAACAGCAAACTAATTTAACAGTTTCCGAACTTATTATTTTCTAATTCCTTATTATTTCATTTTCACTAAACAAAAGTCAAACATAAATGTTTGGCTTTTATTTTATTATTTTTGGGCGTTTTTCACGAGTATTAATTTCTTCGTTACTTTTGAATTATTAAAATGCTCATTTACAAAGGTAAACTTTAATTCTAATATTTCAAAAAGCCTTGATCTTGACTCTCGTGAAAAACGCTTATTTTTGTAAAATATTAATAACCAAACTAAATTATGAAAAAAATAACTTTAGTATTTTTCTTTTAGGCATATTAAAATAAATAATTAACCAATTTAAGCGATGTTATTTTTATTT
>JAOZTW010000422.1 GCA_029938985.1 Bacteroidales bacterium
TCACTAGATGGGCTACTCATGGCAAAGTTACTGAGGAGAACGCACATCCTCATTTGGACAATCAAAATAGTGTAACACTTGTACATAATGGTATTATAGAGAACTCAGAGTCTCTGAGAAACGAACTTTTATCACAAGGAGTTGTTTTCCTGTCAGAAACCGACACAGAAGTATTATCTCATTTAATTGGATTAAATTATTCATTAACTCACGACCCTCTGAAGGCTGTGACTCAAAGTTTGCTAAAAATACATGGGACTTTTGGAATAGTAGTAATGTTTAAGGAACACCCTGATATGCTTATTGCTGCACGGTTTGGCTCTCCACTTATTATAGGAGTAGGAGAATCCGAGGCATTGATAGCTTCCGATCTTCAAGCGTTAGTGTCGCATACTAAAAGAGTTATTTATATGGAGGATTTGAATATAGCAGTTGTAAAAGCTAATGAAGTTGAATTGGCTAGATTTGATGGTGCTAAATTGCCTACGAAACTGGAGTTTATTGAAAGTAATTACGTTCAAGCAGAATTAAAAGGGTTTCCTCACTTTTTACTTAAAGAAATTCATGACCAACCCAAAAGTATTGATGCCTGTTTGGCTGGTCGTTTAAATCTCGGAGAAGGTACGACGAAGCTTGGAGGAGCGAATATGAATAATTATCAATGGAATAATACAAAACAAGTAGTAACAATAGGGGCAGGCACAGGATATCACGCAGGGATGATTACCGCAATGGTAGTTGAACAAATAGCAGGAATACCAGCTAGGGCTGAGCTTGCAGTAGATTTGAACTCAAGAAGATTAATACCAGATAGACACGCAGCTTATTTAGCATTTTCTCAGTCAGGAGAAACAGCAGATTTAATATCAATAGTAAAAGAATTAACTATAAAAGGCTGTAATGTATTTGGTATAGTAAATGTAATAAGTTCATCTCTTGCTCGTCTGTGTAAGAAAGGTATTTATGTTCATGCAGGTACAGAAGTTGCCGTAGCCTCCACAAAAGCCTATACAGCGATGATAACAACAGGTATAATGATTGCACTAAAATTAGGCAGAGGAAGACACCTGTCAATATACGAGGGCAAAAACATAATAACTGAACTTCGTAAAATTCCTGAAAAAATGGAAGAATACTTGAAGTCCCCTGGAGACATTAGTGAAATAGCAGAGGTATTATCCAAAGCTAATTATATATTTTTTATAGGACGAGGATTCTCTTATCCTGTGGCACTCGAAGGTGCATTGAAATTTAAGGAAGAATCTTATATTCCATGTGATGGATATCATGCTGGTGAAATGAAACATGGTTCGATAGCCTTAATTGAGAAAGATACCCCTGTTGTAGTTATTATACCTTCAGATCAAGAAAAATCTAAAACTCTTATAAGTATTGCAGAAGCACAAGCAAGAGGTGCAAAAATTATAGCTATTCATACAAAAGGAGATAAAGAAGTAGAAAAATTGGTTGATTATTCTATTGTAATTCCTGAAACAATTGAAATTTTAACCCCGCTATTAACATCTTTACCAGTACAGTTACTATCTTATTATGGTGCCTGTGTTGTTAATGCAGACCCTGATAAACCAAGAAACCTTGCAAAATCAGTAACTGTAGCCTAACCATTTAATATAAACTCTACAATTGTCCTATAATTTGCTTGAGTGTCAGAGGTTTTGGTGTGCTACACACACCAAAAAACACATAACGCCACCAAGCAATTCACGATAAAATGAAAAAATATCATGCTATAATAGGTGGCGAAGGCAATGGTGGAGTAATTCTGCCTGAGTTACAATATGGTAGAGATTCGTTAGTGGGTATTGCACTGTTTTTAACACATCTTGCCAAGAAAAACATAAAATGTTCTGAGCTAAGAAAACAATATCCCAACTATAATATTTCTAAAAACAAAATTGTGCTAAAACCAAACGACGATGTAGATGCTGTTTTAGACCTGATTAAAAAAACATATGAACAACAAAATGTAAAAATAATTACTATTGATGGAGTAAAAATTGAATTTGATAAAGAATCGGTACATCTCCGAAAAATCAAATACCGAACCTATTATTAGAATCTATTCAGAAAGTACATCAAAAGAGAAAGCAGATAAATTGGCACAAGAAATTATTAATAAAATTTCTGTTTAGTGAAAACGAAATAGTTTACCTTGTCCTATCTGCAAGGCTTTTGATTACGCACCTTTGGTATTTAAAAGTCTTATAATCAGGTGTTTTTAACTTCATATAGTAAAACTGAGGTGTTTTAAAATAAATAATTAATAAAAAATTAGTTCATGCAAACCAAAATAAATATTAAATTTTTTTCAATAAGTTTTACTACCATGTTAATAATGGTTTTATACACTGGTTGTTTTGAGCCAGTTCAATATCCTGCTGAACCACAAATTGACTATCAAAGAATGATTGTTACCAACGACTCTATGGATCTTTTAGATAATCCCGTTTACATGTATGATATTATTTTCAATGTGCTTGATGGAGACAGTAATGTAGGTTTGAAAGCGAAAGACACATCTGGAGCTTTTGCACCTGATAGCAAATTTTACAATAATACTTTTATCTCTATATATCAAAAAGTTGACGGAGAGTTTAAACATATTTTAGTACAAGTACCTGTACCAGGCTCTGATAATGATTATGTTTATGATACAGTTTTCTTCAATATGAGAATACCGCACACCGAACATGTAGGGCTAAACAAATATTTTAAAGCAGAAGTAAAAGTTAATATTACTATAGGTAATGTTTTTTTCATTGAAAACAATATTGATTCAATAAAGTATGTATTTCAAGTTGCCGACAAAGACTTAAATCTTAGTAATTTTCAGGAAACTAAAACATTTTCAACCGATTATGTTGGTACAATGTTAGATACAAACACTGTTATAATATATTAAGTTTCGGCGTTTTTCACGAGTGTCAGTGTCAAGTTAAAGGCTTTTTTAAAATATTAAAAATTAAAGTTTACCTTTGTAAATGAGCATTTTAATATTTAAAAAGTAACTAAGAAATTGATACTCGTGAAAAACTCCTAAATTACTTTATAAAATTTTTCAAATTTTCAGTAATTCTGTTTTGAATATCGTCAGATTTTGCTTTTATAAATTTATCACCAGTAATTATTTCATATAATTCAATATATCTTTCAGATACAAGAGAAATTATTTCATCATTCATTTCTGGAACTTCCTGTCCTTCTTGTCCTTGAAATCCGTTTTCCATTAACCATTCTCTTACAAATTCTTTGGAGAGTTGTTTTTGAGCTTCTCCATTATCAAAATTAGTTTGATATTTATCGGTATAAAAATAACGAGACGAATCAGGAGTATGAATTTCGTCTATCAAATATATTTTTCCATCTTTTTTCCCAAATTCATATTTTGTATCTACCAAAATTAAACCTTTTGCTGCCGCTATTTCACTACCTCTTTTAAAAAGTGCAAGTGAAATTTTTTCCAATATAAGATAGTCTTCTTTACTAACAAGCCCTTGTTTCATAATTTCTTCTCGTGAAATATCTTCGTCGTGTTCTCCTTCGGTTGCTTTGGTTGTGGGAGTTAAAATTGGACTATCAAATTTTTGATGTTCCTTCATGTTTTCGGCAATTTGCACTCCACAAATTGCTCTTGCTCCTTTCTTGTAGTTTCTCCACGAACTTCCTGTTAGGTAGCCTCTAACAATCATTTCTACAGGAAAAGGTTCACACCGATGCCCAACTGTAACCATAGGGTCGGGGCTTGATGTTTTCCAATTAGGAATAATGTCAGCAGTTGCATCAAGAAATTTAGAAGCTATTTGGTTTAAAACCTGACCTTTGTAAGGAATGCCTTTTGGTAATACAACATCAAATGCTGATATTCGGTCGGAGGCAATCATTATTAAAATATCTTCACCAATGCTGTAAACATCACGTACTTTGCCTTTATAAAACTTTGTTTGATTTTTAAAATTAAAATTTGTTTCTGTAAGGGTTTTCATTTTTATTAAGTTGTTTTCAAAATTAGTTAACAAATCCTTTTACAAGATAGTTAATAATATTATTATTATTATTTGAATTTTTAAATAATTCGGTTATATATTTTGGAGGAATAATTAGTTTCCTTTCAATCATTTCGTTAATTGTGTCCAAGTATTTTATTGATGTTTTCCCAACAAGTAAATTATTAAGACATTACCGAATTTTTAATAATTCCTTTTATATATTCTTTGTTACGAGACACATAAGTAGCAGAAATCATGTCGTTATTGGGGTCATAAAATGCTGCTGTATAAATTTTATTATTTGCTTCACGCAAACCGTCAATATCGTTCAAAATAAATGTATCATTCTTCACCGAATCGAGAAAATTTAGTACAATATTGTCAATAGGTGGGGCGGCTCGCATAAAAATCACCTCAAAACCTGCAAGAGGAAGTAACATACTTTTTTGAAAAGTTATTACTTTATGTAAGTCTGTCATTGAATTTGTAATTTCCTCAATTGGATTGATAAGTTAAAAAAAACCTGATGTTACACTGTCTCTGATAGTTAAATCGTCGGGGTGTAAAATACCTACTGAAAATTTTCTTTTTAATGCTTCGTGAATCAATGCCAAAGTAGAATCGCTATCTGGTTTTAGACTTGACCAATAATCCATGATAAATGCTACGTTCATATTATTTAGTTTTTAAAATTAACAATTATTTTAAGATGTAAAAAAATAAAAAAAAAATTGAAAATCAGAATTTTTTTGAAAATTTATTATCAAATTTTTTTTTATTATCAATTTAGCCGTTTATATTATTTCATTTTTAAAAATTTAATTATATTTAATAAACACTTTAAAACCCTTATTTTATGAATATTATTAATTAATATACTCGAATTTTTTCAATTTCAATTTTTATTTTTACAAGAATAAATTAAAGAATGAATTTTTGCCAAAAACAAAATCAATGACAAAGGGGATTTTTTATATTAAGCATATTAAAACAAATAATTGACGATTTAAACTTGTTTTTTTACTTTTTACTTCTTCAAAAAAATATGCAAATATCCTGATATTATTATATTTATTGAATTGTTAAAAACTAAAGTTTTTGTGTTCATTTTGTGATGATTATCAATGATTTGTAAAA
>JAOZTW010000423.1 GCA_029938985.1 Bacteroidales bacterium
AGAATTTGACTAAATCAAATCCTTTGGAACAGTTGCTTGCCGAGATGGCAGTTGCTATGCAAATTAATGAAAAAAATATTTTGAGAGGAACATATAATGTTGGACGACATTGGTATTTTATTATTCTTGAAAAAACAAAACAAAATAAATACATGTATTATGAATCTAATGATTTTGACTGCTCCGAAATAGATGAGTTAGAACAAATTTATATAAATCTGAAAGCCGTTAAACATAAATATTGCAAATAAATAAATTTTATTGTATTTTTGAAAAATAAAATTTAAAACTAAATAATTATGAAACAAAAAGAAGAGAAAATAATAGCAAGTTATAACTTTTCGGATATAGACAGAAATATTTTAGAAGAAGTACTTGATATAGATGTTATATTTGAGCAAGAAATTTTTAACGAATGGTTTAACTATAAATATGAAATATCGGATTATGAGCTTAAATTTTTAACAACTCTTTTAAATGCTAAAAAAAATTATTTGCAATATTACAATGAAATACAATTAAAATCGCAATTTATAATACCAATATTAACTCTCGTAAATTTTTTCACAACAGAATTTAAAGGTTGGTACGAAAGAAATTTAACTGGAATAGTAAATAATTATGAATTAAAAGGAAATACCGATTTTATGGTTGCAACTGGCAAATTAAAACCCGTAAAACCTTTTTTCTTTATTCAAGAATTTAAGAAACACCATACAAAATCGAATCCGTTGGAACAATTACTTGCAGAAATGGCAGTGGCAATGCAAATTAATGGAAAAAATATTTTACGAGGAACTTATAATTTTGGACAATTTTGGAAATTTATTATTCTTGAAAAAACAAACCAAAATAAATATCAATATTACGAGTCTAAAACTTTTGACAGTTCAGAAATAGAGCAACTCAAAAAAATTTATATAAACCTGAAAGCCGTTAAACATAAATATTGTAAATAAAATATAAATAATTATATCATTGAACCATTGAATATTGCATCATTCCTTACTTGATAAACTAAATAATTATGACACAAGAAGAAAAAACAATAATAAATTATACTTTTTCTAAAATGACCTATAAAATATTACGTAAAGTTACTAATATTATTATAAGAAAAAGAGAAAATATATTTGACGAATGGTTTAATTATTCATACAAATTAAAAAAAGAAGAGGAAAATTTTCTGTTAGAATTAATAGATAAAGAGGAATTGTATTTACAAAAATATAATGAAGAATTGTTAAAAGCAAAATTTATTTCGCCATTACTTAACAAAGTAAACTTTGTAACCGAAGATTTTAGAGATTGGTATTCATACGAAATTTCAGCGATTGTAAATGGTTATGAATTATCGGGCAAACCCGATTTTATGGTCGCTACTGGTAAGGTAGAACCAGAAAAACCATATTTTTTCTTACAAGAATTTAAAAAAAGCAGAACAACATCAAATCCAGACTACCAAGTACTATCAGAGATGGCAGTTGCTATGGAAATAAATAAATCGAGAATAATAAGAGGGACATATAATATTGGAAAATGGTGGACTTTTGTAATATTAAAAAAATTAGACGAAGGAAAATACGAATATTATGAATCTAAAAGTTTTGATTGCTTAAAAATAAACGAACTAAAACAAATTTATATCAACCTGAAAGCCGTTAAACATAAATATTGCAAATAAAAACCATGAATTATTCAGGTTAAGATTAAACATAAAATTAAAACACCAAACAAATAAACGAAAATAATGGAAGTAGATAATAAAAAAATTCAATTTAATCATGCTTCTTTGGATATATTACAAGAAGTAGTAAATATTAGTACAGAAATTAATTTTCAAAAATTTGATGAGTGGTTTAACTATAAATACGAAATTTTGGATGAGGACGATAAATACTTAAACGAATTAATAGAACTAAATCAGTTATTTTTGCAAAGTTACAACGAACAAAAACTTATTACTAAATTTATAGCTCCATTGCTAAATAAAGTTAATTTTTATTTTAATGATATTCAAGATTGGTATGGATACAATATATCGGGCAAAATAAACGGATACACACTAACAGGAGAAGCCGACTATATGGTAGCCAAAGGCTTTAAAAAACCAAAAATTCCATATTTTTTCATTCAAGAATTTAAGTCTTCTTATCAGCGAACCGACCCAGAAAATCAACTGATAGCCGAATTATTAATAGCAATGAAAATAAATAATAATAACCACATTAAAGGAGCTTATGTAGCGGGTAAGTTTTGGCATTTTATTATTTTAGAAAAAGACAAAAATGAAAACTATAAATATTATGTATCAAAAAGTTACGACTGCTTAGATATTGAAGACTTAAGAAAAATGTATGCCTATTTTCAGGCAATAAAACATAAATATTGCAAATAAAATACCCTATAGCTAACGCATTAAAAATTTTTCCACACAGGAAGATGATTGAATTTCAAAATTTAAACTGATGAAAAAATACACACTTATAGAAATAATATCATTATCAATACTTTTAATATTATTCCTATTTATAGGAAGTTTAAATCTTGGGAAATTTTTCACTATAGACGAAATGATGTGGTTCACAAGAGTAGAACAATATTGGACAGCATACCTGAGTGGCAATTTTATTAATACCGATACTTCTTCATATCCCGGAACATTTCATAGTTTTATATCGGGTTTTGTAGATTTGTTTTTAGATAAACAAGATTATTTGAGCTACGATAAAATTCACATCTATTTTTTCTGGTGGCGATTTCCTATTCTTTTATTTAATACTTTTTCGCTCCTTTTTATATATTTATTATTAAATAAATTTTTCAAAAAATTAGATTCTTTTATCATAATTTTTCTTATAGCATTTACTCCTGTTATTTTTGGAATGTCGAGGATAGTAAACTCCGACTCACTGCTTTGGAATACTGCATTAATTACAATTCTTAGCTATATAATTTATTTAAGACAGCAAAAAATAAAATACCTCATCATTTCGGGAGTCTTTTTTGGTCTATCATTATCGTGCAAATACAATGCTATAATAATTTTTGTATTTCAACTCGTAGTATTTGTTTTAGAGTATTTATACGAAAAAATTGAAAAAGAACAATTAAAAAAACTTTTTTTACATACCATTTTAATTTGGATAATTTCAATTGTTATATTTTCTATATTTTTACCCGCAGTTTTTGTCAATGTAAACTTATTAAATTCTCGCATCTTCCACGTATTATTAAATAGCCCAGTTTTTCCTCTGTTTTTTACTTTTATAATTATTGATACTTTTATTTTCAAAAATAAAATATTGAATTTTATCAAAGACAAAATAAAATTTGCAAATTTATACACTAAAATATTACCTGTTATTTTTATATCATTACTTTTTATATCTATTGCAGTTGTATATACAATTTTATTACTAAATTTAGAACATAATTGGACAGGCAATCATGATAGACTTTGGCAAATACCTTTTTTTGAAGCTACTTATCTAAACTTATTTTCTTTTTTAAAATCCATACAAATTCACCTATTAATAGGACTTGGATTGTTTGTTTTTTTTACATCTTTTCAAAAAAACGACAAAAAACATTTTTCTATATCTATATATATGATGACATTTATTTTATTGTTCATCTTAGGAGCGAGCCTACAAGGCGTAAAACTCCAAGCCAGATATATAATAATGCTTTTCCCTTACGTAGTAATAATTGCTGTTACAGCATTTTCTAAATTAAAGAAAAAGAAATTGGTATTATTTATATTTATCTTTTTATCAATAGCTTCTGTTGTAGATATTGCTTTATTATACCCAAAATTTTATCCTTATTACAAAAACACCAACTATTTTAACAACGTAAGACAATACGCATGGGCGACAGGCGGATACGAATTGGCACAATTAATGAACCAAAAAGAAAACGCCGAAGACATAAAAGTTTTATCAGACGGAAATAGTTTTAACTTTTTTTTTAAAGGAACTACCAGGTCAATAATTTATAGAGAAGAAATTACGGATTCTTTAATTCAAAATTATGATTACTTATGCTTAGGAAATAATAGATTGTGGACTTTTAAAAAAGAATCAGCAATAATAAAATACTACAAAATGCCAAAAGATTCTTTTGATTACTTTTTAGGAGACGAAAATGGTTCGTGGCGAGCTGTTATAAAAATACAGAAATAAATAAATATGGCAAATTTTAAAATAGATTTTTTTTGTGTAGGTGCGGCAAAAAGTGGAACAACGGCTTTACATTATTTTTTACGTCAGCATCCAGAAATTTATATGCCTTTGAAAAAAGAAATTCACCATTTTGCTAATGATTTATTAAAGAAAAATGATTATTGGCTTCAAAAAGATGTATTTTTAAAATTATTTAGGAAAACAAAAGAAAATCAAACTGCTGGTGAAACGTCTGTTTTTTACTTGCTTTCAGAAAACGCAGCAAAAAATATTTTTGAATACAACCCTGAAGCAAAAATAATTATTATGCTTCGTAATCCTGCGGAGGTATCTTATTCTTTATATTCGCAACTGGTTTTTAACGGAGAAGAAAATATTATGGATTTTAGAAAAGCAATTGAAATTGAAGCAGACAGAAAAAAAGGAATTAATCTTCCAGAAAATACCCGAATTATTAAAAAGCATTTATATATAGAAACTGTAAAATTTACCGAACAAATAAAACGATTTCAAAAACTTTTTCCAAGTAAACAAATTCATTTTATCTTTTTTGAAGATTTTAAACAAAATACATTGCAAACGGTACAAAATACTTATCAATTTTTGAATATAAATGATAGTTTTGTGCCAAAATTGAAAATCCATAATGCAAATAAAAAGATAAAAAATCGTAGAATGCAAAAATTTTCTACTTTTGTTATAAATAAGGTTTTTTCAAAATTTATAGATGAAGATAATTTAGAAAAATTGCGAAATTTTATGATTTCAATAAATAATATTTCTATGGAACGAACACCGTTAGATAAGGCAACAAAACAAATTCTGAAAAATAAATTAGCGTTGGAGATTGATAATCTTGGAAACTTATTAAATAAAAATTTAACTAATTGGTATAAATAAGTGAAAATGAAATAATAAGGCATATTAAAATAAATAATTAACCAATTTAAGC
>JAOZTW010000424.1 GCA_029938985.1 Bacteroidales bacterium
ATATTTTTGTAAATACTTGTTAATCATACCAACACTGTTTTGTAGGGACTATCTGAAAGGGACTAAGTTGAAACTATAATTAGTACAAAATTGGGTAAGTTAAGAAAACAATTTAAAATTATATAATATGTTAAAACACATTTTTTGGGATTGGAACGGAACATTATTAGACGATGCGTGGTTATGTGTGTCGGTAATGAATGATTTGCTTGAAAAGTATAAAATGCCTTATGTTTCACTTGAAACATATAAAGATTTATTTGGGTTTCCTGTTAAAAATTATTATTCAAAAATAGGATTTGATTTTTCAAAAATACCTTTTGAAAAGCTTGGGGTAGAATATATTGATATTTACAATAAACGAGTTTCTGAAAGTAAATTACAAAAAAATGCCAAATTAATTGTAGAAAAGTTTAATT
This sequence comes from Bacteroidales bacterium, assembly GCA_029938985.1. Taxonomy (GTDB): domain Bacteria; phylum Bacteroidota; class Bacteroidia; order Bacteroidales; family JAOZQN01; genus JAOZQN01. The sequence continues at coordinate 420 of JAOZTW010000424.1, forward strand.
CTCTTGGTATTCAACAATCTATTTTGTCGGCACGAGAACAAAAACAATTGGAGGTAGATTTAGAATCTTTTGGTATAAAAAAATATTTTACTCACATTAGTGGACTTAGTAACAATTATGCTGCAGGAAAATTAGAAAATGCAAAACAATTACTAAAAAAAATAGACACCAAACCGTCACAAGTATTAATGATTGGAGACACAACTCATGATTATGAAATTGCCAAAAAATTAGGTTTAAAACGAATAATCGTTGATATTGGACATCAATCAAGCGAAAGATTGAAAAAATTAGATGTAGTAGTTCTTGATAATCTTTATTCAATTTTACATGAAAATAAAATATAAAAAAATATCAGATTTTGTTTACGATTGTACTGTTTGTAAAACAAGTTGCGATGGTGTAAGTAAAGGGGTTTACAATTTTATGAATGATGTTGAGTTTTCAGAAAAATATGAGAACTTTATAATCGATAAGATAAACAAAAATAATAAATTTGTTGCTTCTAAATGTGAAAAAGATGGTTATCCTGATATAATTATTAGAAATAAACAAACAAATAAAATCTCTTATTATCTTGAAATAAAGGTACAAAGAAGAACATTTATGTCTGTAACCAAAATTTTACCTGAGGCAAATTTGAAACCATCAGAAACTTTGGCACTCAATTTAAGTGATTTGTTACGGTATTTTGAAATACAAAAAAAGACACAAGTGCCAACATCTATTTTGTGGATTTTAATGAATAGACCTTGTATTGTAGATGAAAATAATATTATGTTTTTTTATCAAAAAACACATGTTTTAGAACAAATTTATCAAAAATATAATACAAAAAGAAAATTTAGAAGAAAAAGCGGAAAAGGAGATGTGGTTGATGGTGTTCACAAAGGAGTTGTGGTAAACTATCATTTTAGTTTGTCGGAATTAATACAATGGCTTTAAATTTAATCAAATATAAAAAAAAACAGGCAGTTTTACAAATATAGAATTTAAAAAGTACTGATTAAAACGGATTTTGTTGAAATTACAGTTTGTTGATATTCAATAAATTGTATCGCAAGTAATTTATAAAAAAATAAAAAAATTGTGTTAATCTGTTGAGTCTTTGTTATCCGTGTTACTATCATCTCAAAAATTGGAACACAGACGACTCAGATTAGACTGATTTTCATTGATTTTTATTTTTCAACAAAATCAGTTATAATCAAAAAAAGCAATGCAAAAAAAATTATACTTGTGAAACATGCCGTAAAACATTAGAAATGAAAAACAAAAATGTTATTTTATTGATTGTCTTGATGTTAATTAATATTCAAATTATAGCACAAGACAACAAAAAAGAAGATAAATTATTTTCTTCGAGTACTTATTCAGACTTAAAATTTAGAAGTGTAGGTCCTGCATTTGCTTCTGGCAGAATTGCAGATATTGAAGTTAACCCAAACAACAGTAGTGAAATGTATGTAGCTGTTGCGTCGGGAAATGTATGGAAGACAACTAATGCTGGTATAACATGGAATCCAATTTTTGATAATTTCGGCTCGTATTCTACTGCCGATGTGGCAATTGACCCACAAAACACAAACATAGTTTGGGTAGGAACTGGCGAGTATAATAGTCAAAGGGCAATTGGGTATGGAGACGGAATTTATCTTTCTCAAGATGCAGGAGCTTCGTTCAAAAATATGGGTTTGAAAAACTCTGAACATATTGGTAGAGTTGTTGTTGACCCAAGAAATTCGCATGTTTATGTGGCAGCACAAGGACCTTTGTGGGGAGATGGTGGCGATAGAGGACTTTATAAAAGCTCTGATATGGGTAAAACTTGGGATAAAATTTTAGATATTTCTGAAAAAACAGGTATAACAGATATTGTTTACAATCCAAGCAATCCCGATGAATTATATTGTGCATCGTATCAACGTAGAAGACACGTGTTTACTTTAATAAATGGTGGCGAAGAATCAACTATTTATAAATCAGAAGATGCAGGAAAAAGTTGGAATAAAATAAATTCAGGTTTACCATCAGGAGATTTAGGTAGAATTGGCTTAACTATTTCGCCAGTAAAACCAAATAATGTTTATGCTATCGTTGAAGCTCAGGAAGATAAAGGGGGAGTTTTTCGCACTATAAATAAAGGTGCTTCTTGGGAAAAAATGAGTGATCATGTTAGTACAAGTCCTCAATATTACAATCGTTTGATTGCCGACCCAGTAAATCCTGATAAAATATTTTCAATGAGTACATATTCTTTTTATTCAACAGATGGCGGAAAAATATTTATAAAATTAGGCCTTGATAAAAAGCATGTTGACGACCACGCTTTGTGGATAGACCCCAATAATACAAATCATCTTTGGATAGGTGGTGACGGAGGATTGTATGAAACTTATAATCATGGAATAAATTGGCGACATGTTAGTAACCTGCCTGTTACTCAGTTTTATAGAGTAGCTGTTGATAACGACAAACCATTTTACAACATATACGGAGGCACACAAGACAATATGAGTATGGGCGGTCCTTCTCGAACAGTTTCAGAAGCTGGTATAACTAACGATTATTGGTTTACGACCAAAGGAGGCGATGGTTTTCAGTCTCGTGTAGATCCAAAGAATCCAAATATTGTATATTCTCAATCTCAATATGGTTCTTTGGTTCGTTATGATAAAAAAACAGGAGAAAGTGTTTATATAAAACCTCAACCACCAAAAGATGAGGCATATCGCTGGAATTGGAATTCTCCATTTATCATTAGTCCTCACTCAAATACAAGATTGTATTTTGCTGCAAATAAATTATTCAAAAGTGAAGATAGAGGCGAATCGTGGGAAGTTATTAGTCCTGATTTATCACAGCAGATTGATAGAAATAAATTAAAAGTGATGGGTAAAATTCAAAGTCCTGAGGCTATTGCCAAAAATAGTTCAACCTCGCTTTATGGAAACATAACAGAAATTTCGGAATCTCCAATTACTGAGGGGCTTATATATGTAGGAACAGATGATGGACTAATTCAAGTAACTAAAGATGGGGGAAAATCGTGGAATAAAATTGACAAATTTCCTGATGTACCAAAAAACACTTATATTGCTTGCTTATTGGCTTCTAAGCATGATGCTAATACTGTTTATGCAACTTTTGATGGAAGAAAACAAAATAATTTAACACCAATGATATATAAGAGTACTAATAATGGAAAAACATGGATAAATATTAGCTCAAATTTACCAGAACGTGGAACTGTTTATAAAATAGAACAAGATTACAAAGAAAAAAACCTTCTTTTTGCAGGTACAGAATTTGGTTTTTATTTTTCGGTTAATGGTGGAGAAAACTGGACAAAACTATCGTCTGGTTTACCTACTATAATGGTTAGAGACATTGCTATTCAGAAAGATGAAGATGATATTGTACTTGCTACTTTTGGTAGAGGATTTTATATACTCGATGATTATTCGCCACTCCGACAAGTAAACAAAGATGTTATTGATAGTAAAGGAACTTTATTTAGTGTTTCAGATGCTTTTATGTTTGTGAAAACAGTTGCAAATTATGGACAAGGAGCTAATAAATATTCTGCAAAAAATCCACCAATTGCTACAATGTTTACTTATTATTTGAACGAAACACCAAAAACGTTAAAAGAAATTAGAAAAGAAGAAGAAAAAAAGTTAATGAAAGAAGGTAAAGATATTGAATATCCTTCGTTTGCAGAACTTCAAAAAGAAGACGAAGAAGAAAAACCATATTTGCTTTTTATTATTAGTGATTCAAAAGGTGATTTTGTGAGACAATTGAAAAAAACTCCAAAAGCGGGAATAAATAGAGTTAAATGGGACATGAAATACTTTTCATTTAGACCAATAAATAATCATAATAAAGATGAACTTTATACTGGCACAAGCGGATTTCCTGTTCCTCCAGGCGAATATACGGTTAAATTAAAACTGATAAGCAGTACTGGTGTTGAAGACATAGGAGTTGAGCAAAGTTTTAGAGTAAAACACCTGCAAGACAATACTATAGACAAAGGAAATCAAGAAACTATAACCGAATTTTATAATCAAATTTCAGAGTCAGCAAGAATATTATATGCTATAAATAATTCAAACGTAAATTTTTCTAATAAATTAAATAATCTTGAGGTAGCTACTTATACTACAAAAAAAGATAATTCAGAATTATTATCTCAAATAAAAGAATTGCAATTACAGTACAACGAAATAAGAATTAGTTTGTATGGCAATAATTCTATAAGTAAAAGAAATGGCAATCAACCACCATCAATAAATGAGCGTTTGGGAATATTACTGTATGGTTTGTATCGTTATTCTGGGCAACCAACTACCACAATGAGAGAGCAGTATCAAATAGTTGTTTCTGAAATAGATATAGTTTTGAAAGAACTACAAACAATGGAACAGCAAATTATAGAAATAGAAAATGAACTTGAAAAACAACAAGCACCATATATTATAGGTAGATTACCAAAAAATTATTAGGAATTAATGGTTTAATTAAATAACAAGAAAGGAAAGTTAAGTTTAGGACATTTTTATAAGTCCAATTCTCCTCGTTATTAAGGCTATTAATTATTGAGTCGCAATGAATATCTTTCTGTAGTTTGTTTTTTTGGTATTTTTCACGAGGATCAATTTCTTCTTTACTTTTGAAATATTAAAATGCTCATTTACAAAGGTAAACT
>JAOZTW010000425.1 GCA_029938985.1 Bacteroidales bacterium
ACAATAATATAATCATCATAACCATTTGCAGATGTTTTTAATTTTAATAAATTGTTATGAACCTCTTTATTGCCTTCACCTTTAAGATATTCAGTTCCACCATGTACTCTGTGTGCGTCTGTAATATTTACACCTGCACCAGCAGCAGTTGCATGTACAAAGAATCCTTGCATTGGAGCAATTTTATTGGTTAAATTTCCTGCCATAACACTAAGTCCCGACACGTAACCAGAGTATTGAGTATTATCCCAAACATAGATTGCATCGTCTAAATTTGTACGTGTGGTCATTTTGTCCCAGTCTATACTTGAAGGGTATGGATTTCCAAGCAAATGCCAACCATCATAAAGTTCTGGTAACACTTCAGCTCCGTCTCTTGGGTCGTTGTTTGTCCATGTTAAACCTGTTACATTATATGTTCCTGTAGTTGGGTCTCCCAAAAATTCTATTGTTTGCCCCATATCAGTATAAAACATGTATCCAGTATTTTCGTTTATAGTTACATTTGCACCTGCTTCTTCGTTGTGTGCGTAAGTCCAACCAGGAACAAGCGAATCTGATTCAAAAGTAGGGTCTGATGCTTGTGGGTCAATTGTATTATTTGTAGGATTGGTAGCTGGGTCGTTGTCCAAATCTTTGGTTTCATCATAATAATAAAAATTAGCATTGTAATTACCTGATGGATTGGTTCTTGTGAATAAAGCACTTGTAGCGTTTCCACTACCTCCAGCATCTATTGGAGCCGATACTTCGTGCCATTGTCCTTTGTTGAAAAAACGTTTTGCTCTTAGTTTTCCTGAACCAGTGATTGTGCTTTCGTTTATATACGAGCCAGTAGAACCACCTTCTGAATAAGGGGTTTCTATTACTATCTCTCCATCAAGTTGAAAATTAGCTTGTGTTGTAACCGAGTTATCAGGATTAATAGTTAAAGAACCATTTGAAGTAATTCTTATTGTTTGTAAAATAACTGTTTGTAGAGCCGACAAGTGGTCTATAACAGCAGCATTGTCTAAGGAATTAGGAATTACAATATGTTCAACAGGATTATTACCTGGTTCTTGTTCACATCTCCAATTCAAGTCTGAATTCCATGAACTACCAGGTCCACCTCTCCAAACATATTCTCCTGTTCTGCCAACAGGCGTGTATTCGTCTGCACCAATATCCGAGTATTTTGCAGTTCTTGCATCACCACTGTAATCGTCGGTAATACCTGCTATTGGAATTGCTGAGTTGTTCAAATGACAAGCATTTGCTGGTAATATTGTTAAATCACAGTTTGCTGGGTTAGTAAAATTAGGAGTTAAATCGGTGCTAAAATAATAATCGTCTTCTCCTGTTAATGTAATCCATTCGTTGAAAGTTTTGTTTGTAGCTCCCCAAACAGATACAGTTCCATCGGCACTATAATAATTGTTGGCATCAGTATAATTTGCATTAGTCCAATCGCCAGAGTTTTTATTTGCAATAGCATAATTTGCTGTTCCTCCTGTTCGGAAGTTAGCAAAGATATTATTTTTCACGTCAAGTGGCGTAGAATTGTTTTCTCTTGCAAAAGCATAAGAATTTCCTCCTGTTGCTATTCCGCCTATATATATTGAGTTATAATATATCTTTTTGGTGTTAGCATTATCGTTAGGTATCCAAATTCCATGATAATCGTAATCATTGTTCGCGCCAAGCGAAATCATATTATTAGCAACATATCCAGCGTTTAGTTTGTTCAGTCCTATTCCAGTAACTGTTCCACCTGTTCCAGTGTTTGTTATACCATAAATTTTATTTTTTTCAATAATAAAATTCTCTCCGTTTTCAGCAATAGCTGTAACATCTGAGCCGTTTCCTGTTCCTATTATTCCAGTAAAACTATTGTTAGCAATAGTCATTGCTGCATTTCCGTTTATGAAAAGTGCTTGTGCCGCATATTTTCCATCTGTTCCTACTGTTTTTGTGCTTGCCGATTTTACATTGTGAATATCGTTGTTTGCTATTGTCATAGCACCAGAACCACTTAATTCTATGGCGGTTACCGAAGCGGTGTTTGTTGTATTTGTTCCAGTAATATTTGCAATAATGTTATTAGAAATATTATGCGATGAGTTTCCTGTCGCAAGTATTCCTATAAGCGAATTACAAGGCGAAAGAATAGCGTCTGCATTTGTTGCATGTCCAACTACGTTTGCTGTTGTAGTTCCTACATTTCCACTTCCGTTTTCAAGATTAATACCTATACATTTAGACGAGGCTCCTGTCATAGATACTGCATTTATAATATTTCCTTGTATTTCTACATTGTTATCATCGGAATAAATACCGTAAAATTCTGCACTTGCTCCTGTTAATGAGATGGTAGTAATATTATTTGTATTAATATCAGCAGTTGCTCCTGTTGAGTAAATAAAATAGAATTTAGAATTTCCAGTTGCTGTTAAATTAGTAGCAGTATTTGCAGTAATTGTTGCTGTTGCAGCAGTTGATTTTATTAAATAAACATCGTTGTTGTTTGTAGAATTTATACTACCAAAAGTATTAGTGCTTATTGTATTAGTTGTTCCTGTAGATAATATTCCATTTATTAAACCATCGTTTTGCAAATACGATATGTTGTTATTAGAAATAGTTGCCGAAGCTGTTGCAGATTTTACTCCAATAACTTCTCCTGTTCCTATTGCTTGTAGTGGAAATGTATTTGCTCCTATTGTATTATTGCTTACTGTTGCTGTGCTTGCATTTATTAAATCAATACCAGTAACGGACATGTTTCCGGCTGTTGCTTGCAAGTCGGAGATTGTATTATTGTTAATTAAGATATTAGCTCCAGTTTGAATTATTTCAATAGCTTTTACTGGAAGTTTTGTTGAATTACTTCTTAAACCAGCTATTGTGTTGTTTTCTACTTTACAATTTCCTTGTGTGTCTTGGAAACAAATACCAATTACACCTTCGGTGTCTGTTCCTGCACATTGTAGATAGTCGCTTGGGTCAGTTCCACCTATTGTGTTTCCTGCTACTGAACCTATTTCTACCCAACCTGCATCAATAAAAATTGCTCTAAGGAAGTTTTTGTTGCCAGTATGTGAGTTATTTATGCCTTGAATTATATTTCCATCAATAGTTGTAGCGGCATCATCATTACTATTTAGGCGTATTCCAAAAATACCGAATCTGTTTTGGTTATCAATATCCTGAATGGTATTGTTTGAAATATCATCTCCACCTATTCCTTTGCTGTATATTGCATAATTATCTCCATAAGCATCTACTAACAAAGTAATATTTTGTATAGTATTGTTTGTTATGTTTACACTTGCATTATCTGTTCCATAATTATAAATTCCTAAAAACATTACATCATCCAATGCTATATCTTGAATGGTATTGTTATCAACAGTTGAAGTTGCTACACCTATTGCTTGTGTAAAAGCTATACCATAAAACCTTTCATTTGAAGCATTGTATTCCCAGTCTGCACCTGTTTGTGTAGCGTTTGAGTTTCCTATTGTATTTCCTGAAATTGTGTGGCCTTCTCCTGCATCAAAATGAATTGCATATTGATTTTCAGTATATTCAAGCCCTGTTTGGTCGTTAAAAATAATATTATCAGCAATTGTCCAATTATTACCATTTCCTGTTTCGGTAATCCAAATACCATGTTCTTCAAAATTAGATATTTCGTTAGCTTGAATAGTAATATTATTATTTAATCCCCAAGCACTTTCAGAAAAAATCATATTTATTGGCAGTGTGGTACTATTAGATATACTATTATTAAATAAAGTAATATTTTTATTACATTCTTCTGCGTCTTCTGTTGTGTTTGCGTTAGCATCAAAACCATTGGCAAATTTAATTACACCTTTTGGAATAACATCTGCAGAACCTTTCAAAACACAATTTCTTATAGTAATATTTTGTGCGTTTGCATAAAAAGTTACTGCTGTTTGTGTGTTTGTATTTTGCTTGAAAGTTAATAATCTATCTGTTCCAGCCGATGATAGACGTCCATCAATTAATACATTTGCAGCTCCTTCAAAACTTAATAAATCAAAGCTGGCATCGCAAGTCATAATTTTTTCAGAAGGATTAGTTTCATAAGGAATAATATTTACCCTAAAGTTCCCATTTGCAGGTTGATAACCTACTGGTTCAAGTGGGTATGTTCCTGTTTCTGTATGTGAACGCATTACATAAACATTAATATTATCACTTAAAAAAGCCGAGTTAATTCCTTGAAACATTCCTCCCATACCTGTTATTGTAGGAAATTCTCTGTCGTCATCAATTGTTAATAGAAATGTTAGGTCTGCCGCAGTTGCATTGTTTGTTATATAATAGTCTCCTTCAAGAGTAACTCCTATGGCAAAATATTCTACCGCAGCTGCGTCTGGCCACATATCTACTGTTGCAACTGTTGATACGGTTGAAACATTGTCAAATAGTGGAGTAACATCATCAAAATTAGAATAGGCAACATTACCAGCGAGGTCTTGTGCTACGAAGAAAAATTCTACGAGGTCGAGGTTTACAAGGTCTCCATCGAAGTTTGTTATATACGAGAGGTTAAAATCCCATTCACTGTATAATCCACCACCTGTAGTTTTTACTCCCTCTACATAAGCAAAAGCTCCAGCGTTTACTCCCCAATCATCTATTTCTGAAGAAGTATTGCTACCTGCTCTGCGGAAATATATACGAGGTTTATTTGTTTCGTCAATTCCACCAATTGTGGCACTCCCTTGGTCTCTAATTATTACATGATAAACTATTGGGTCGGGAACCACACTTATATCAGAATATTTTCTAGTGTATGTATATTCAAAAGTAGGAGCAAAAATATCTTCTACATTTGTTATTGTATAATTCCCTGCATCTGCTCCTATGTCAGTAATGTCTCCATTTGTTCCTGTTCTTGTTCCTCCAGCATCTATGTCTGATGAAATACTTCCTATAACAAGTCCAGTGCTTTCTGCTGCTGTTGGGCTTTGTAAATGAAGATTTACGTTTGATGCGTCTGCTGTTGGGTTCACAAAATTAACAGTTGTTACTGTTCCAAAAGCTGAGTGCATTTCTTGGTAATTAGTAAAGAACTGCATTTCTCTAAGTAATGAATATTGCATTCCATTTA
>JAOZTW010000426.1 GCA_029938985.1 Bacteroidales bacterium
CTTGTATTACGTTTTCAATGTCAATTATTGGTTCGTCTGTATTAACAGAGAGTGAGTATCCTGTATCGCTTACAGAGAAAATAACATCTGAATTATTAAATAGACCTATTAATTTGCCCTCAATTTTAATTATTTCAATTATTTCATCACTATATGGATTAATTCTCGCACTAAATTCTGTGATTTTTACACTTAATTCGTTTGTAATCTCGAAAACTTCACCACCATAAATAGAAAAAGAATATTCAGTTTCATTTTTAATTATTTCATATTTAACAGGATTATTTGGATTTTGTTTTAATCCATTAATAAGTATATTACCAGAGCACCTGAATGTTGCTATATCTGAATTTGATATACCAATTTCTATTTCTGTAAAAGCTAATTTGAGTATTCCAAGCTCTAAATAAGACACTGGAGGTGTTTCTTTATCTATATAGCTAATAATTAAATTATTAGGTGTGTAAATTAAAGAAACATCAAATTTTATATCACCAAAAAAGATTGAACCAGTTGATACAAACTCTGAAATTGAATCGTTAAGTAGTTTAAATTCAAGATGGGTTATTTTAAAATCAAATAATCCGAATTGTAAAGTTTGTTCTCCTTCTAAAGCAAATGATAGGCTATTCGTATTTGAACTTACTTTTACTTCTACAATTTTTCCACCAATTTCAATTTGAGCATTAGCATTTATAACAGAAATACCATTTGAGTTTATCGCTAATTCTAAGGTAGTAAATTCAAATCTTAATGCTCCAAAATCTAATACTAATCCTGAATTACTTTGTAAAGATACAATATATTTTTTAGAATAGTCGTTGTAGTCAAAATCTACAGTTGTTGTTGTTGAATTTGCTCCAATTTCAATTTCAGCACTTGCACTCACTGAAGTTAAACCTGAGTTGTTAAATATGAAAGATAAAGAACTAAAATTCAATTTAGTATCTAAAAAAGGGAAAAGTATTCCTATATTACTACCATCTTCAATATTTGCGGATAAACTATTTATTCCGTTTTTTGTTATATCTAATTCAACATAAATTGAGTTAGAACTTGAGGGAAAAATTAAAGAACCTGCAATTTTAGAACTTTCAAATACATTCTGTTTAATATATAGAACAAAAGTATCTATACAAAAATCAAGAATACCACCTGGGAGTGAATATATAGGACGTTCAAATGATGCAGTTGCTTCACTTTCTGGAACTAGCATCAAGTCGCATGTAACACCTCCGTCTGTTCCTATTAAAAAATTACCAGTAATTAGTCTTCGTTCTGCATCTGGATTTTTATCTTCCCATGTTTTTGGTAACTCAATTGTGCAACCATCAATATATGTACCTACAAAATTATTGCTTCTGCCATCATTAGTTGCTTCTCTAATATTTGAATTTTGATTTATATCAATTTTTATATAGCCAACAGAAACAATAACACCTGTGTTACCTAATAAAAAATGGTTGTAATTAAAACTTGCATTATCTACATTATAGACAAACCCATTAGTGGAATTATAAATTAGACCATCACCATTAAAAATAGCATGCAAAGGTTCCTCAATTACTATTTTGTTAGTATAATCAAACGGCTTTACAAAGTTAGAAGGAAACTCAATTGCAAAATTAAGCTGAAGTCTTAAATCTATTTGTGGGTAAATTATTTTTTTTACAGCTTCAATAACAGGAGTATTAAACCATAAATAATACAACCTGTTAATATTATTTAATGTAGCCTCAAATCCATCTGCTGAGTTAATATACAATGTAAATAATATTTCTGGTATTGAAGCGGATAATTGAATATTTGAATGAATCTGAGCTACAATACCAGCAACAGCAGTACCATGATAATTTTGTTCAATATCATCAGCCTCATCTCCATTAGCAGGAATTATAGGTGGAATTAGGTTTCTGTAAAAATCATAACTACTAATAATTTTTGCAGTCAGAACAGGAGGATTTACAATATTGATATCAGGTATGTAATTCGTATTAAGCTTAGGGTGAGTATATGCAACATAATTACCAGGATTTCCAACAAAACACTGAGACAGAACATTTGAGATTCCTGAATCGTTTATAGCTATCGTTATTTCTGGTTTTCCTGTTGCATATTTTTCAGCTATTCCTGCATTGTAAGAACGTAACATGTAATCATGTATTAGGTCCCATGCATCAAAAATCCTTACTTTATGCAACTCCCATTGATAATCAGAATAATAAGTATGTGGTCTTGGTGTTAAGGTTGACAGTTTTGGCTTTGAATAAAAAATTGGTTCTGAAAACAAAATTTCATTAAATATATTTGAATTATTTAAACTTTTATTAATTTCAACTATTTTTAATAAACTTGAATTATTTATTCGATAAATATATGAATTCAAATATTCGATTTCTGTAATTAAAATCAGTTGATTTTCTTCAATAAAATCATCTAAAAAACCACTATTCATATTATGTATTTCATTTAATTTTATTGATATTTTATTTGAAAGTAATATGTCTTCTCGGTCAGAGAATATCTTATACCAATATTCGACAATACGTTCGTCTGTATGTAACAAGATTAATAGTTCGTCTTCTTGTTCTGGTGTAAATGAAACTATTTTTTTTGAAAACTCTGAACCTGCAAGGTAATCAGTTATAGTATAATCATTTAGTTCATTCCATAAATTATCATCCAACGATTCAATTACAATAGAATTAAGTGTGTCAAAAAAAATTTTATTCTTGGCAAGTAATAGATATTGGTTTATTACTTCGTTGCCTATATAAAAAGTTATTTCAGAATTAGTTTCTGAAAAATTAATTGTTTTTGACATTAGTGGGTAATCCTCTACATTGATTTCTATTAAAAAATCATTTTTATATGGTAGGTATTGTTTTATCAGCTCTTCAAATTCCGATAAGGTTACATCTTTCATATAGACAGATGTATCTATTGGGTCTTTCACTGTTATTAAAACAGAGTTAACACTTTTATAACTTGGATCAAAAATATTGAATATTATTTGAAAATCATTTTTCATATTATAATAATTTATTTTATTTGCTTTTAACAGGCTTTGTTTATTAAAAATGTAACTCCAAGTTCCTGCTTAGAGAATCAGAGAATAGACTACCAATCAAGTAATTTGCAAGACAAGTTTGCGACTATTCTACCTTTCTCCAAGCAAGGAGCTTGGAAAAACATTTCTGTTATATTACTTAATTTAAAGAAAAACAACAACTTAGTTAAGGTTCTTTTTTTTATAAACAAAGCCTGTTGCTTTTAATATATTTAAGAATTAATAATAGTCAAACCAATCTAGCCCCATCCTTCTTTTAATGAAAATTTTTCCAGGAAGTTGTTCATTTTCTATTTGATAAGGTGTTCTATTATCTAATTTTTTTAATATTTCATGAAAATTATTAGATTCAATATCATTTATTTCTTTAAAATTGAAACCATAGCGGGTAGCCGCGAAACCAATCTAGCCCCATCCTTCTTTTAATGAAAATTTTTCCAGGAAGTTGTTCATTTTCTATTTGATAAGGTGTTCTATTATCTAATTTTTTTAATATTTCATGAAAATTATTAGATTCAATATCATTTATTTCTTTAAAATTGAAACCATAAAAACTACATTCTGTTATTTTAGTTGCTACCCAACCATTATAATCATTTTTATATAAAAATCTAATAAAATCAATATTTTTTTCTTGTTCTGGCTTTAAAACAGCAAAATCAAATGTATCAAGGCAGTCATTTAAAATTTTCATATAATACTCATATTCATGTTCATATCTATAAATTATACCATAATCAATTTTATCCGTTATTTCTAAATAATAAACTGGAATAATATGGTAAACTATCTCAATCTGTAGTGAATCTGAAATTTTTGAAATCTGTTTGAATTTATCAGGAGCAAAAAACTTAAGCTTACTACTCAAAACAATTTTACTAACCCCTTTCTGTTTCAATTGTATCATAAAATCATCAATTTTTTTGTTTGATAAGGTATCAAAATTAAAGAAAAAAAGATTTTTATAATAACCAAAAGAAGATTTTTCTCCTTTTAATTTTGTAATATATTTTTTTTCTTGTTTAGAAGAATAAAAAAAAGCATTCCTAGATTCCATACATAAGGAAGTTCTGTCCATTGCAAATTGTCTTTTTTTAGAATCCAGTATGCAGTAGAATTTAGTGTAACGATCAAAACATTTGTTTATAAAATAAAAGCGTTGGGTCGCAGAATCAATAGATGCTTTTATTTTTCCACAATTTTTTGTAATAGCATATACTTCTGCATCTATTGTTTTAATGCAATTCTCATCAAAAACAGTAAAGTATCGAGGAGGGTCTGATTGTATATAAGGACTTGTTTTTAGCTTATTTAGTATTTCAACATTAAAAACACTTTGTAAGCTTAAGTCATCAGTAACATGTAATAAAAACGCCAACGAGTCCTTTATTACAGTTACATATATATTATTATCAAAATAGTTAAAATTGATTGCTACTCTATTCATATAGAATAAGTTCTCAACTGTTTTTCCATTTTTGCAGTATAAAATATAATAATCAAAACACGACCAAGAATTATTCTTATAGTCTTTTTGTTTTAGTTCTTCTCCTCTACATCCATACTGCTTACTATAAAGATATTTATTGTAATAATCTTTAATATAAATAGGTGTTTTTTTATCTTTTAAGGAACGCTCATGGAATTTTTCTTCGTAAAATATTTTCAATTCGTAATCAGGATATAAAATCCAGACATTATCATTAATATCTATTTTTATGTCAGCAACAATATTATTTTTAGAAGACTTAGACAACTGATAACTTGTTTTTGTTGTATCCTCCAATAGAATTAATTCTTCTTTAGAGCTGTTAAAATACCAAAGTCTATTTTTACTATCAATATCTGCTATATATGCAAAATATCCATCTATTCCAAGTTTTTTTTTATCCCACTTTTTTACAATACTATCTTTTATTAACACCAAATATTGATCATTATAAAATAACGTATTGTTATTTTCTTTTAGTTTGAACGCTCCCATAAAACGGCAACCTTTCCAATTTCTCTTATCATAAACAGACAATCCATTAGTTGTAGTAATCCATTTGT
>JAOZTW010000427.1 GCA_029938985.1 Bacteroidales bacterium
TTTTGGCAAATATAGTAAAATTTTGCATAACAACACTATTTTGTAGGGACTATCCATGGTTTTGGTGTCATTCATTTTTTGCTTGTTTTTTACTCGCTTCGCTCATAAAAAACAAGCAAAAAATGCCCGCCACCAAGCCCGAACCCGATAGGGCAAACTAAAAAAAAAGAAAAAAAACTACCTCAAAAATTTGGTTCTGAAATTTAAAATTTATTCTTTTGCATTTTTAAATTTTAATGTTTAATTTTGGAAGCAATAAAATATATATTTTTTTTAACTTTAATTAAATTATTAAAAATGAACAAATTAAAATTGAGTTTAACAATACTATTTGCAATAGTTATTGGCGTAGTTGGTTGTCAAAAAGAAGAATTAATAAAAGAAGAAGTAAATGACAATAACAAAGAAACAGAAGTGCAGAACTTTATTCAGTTTAAAGATATGCAAGCGTTTGAAAATATTTTGAGTGGAAAAGATACTACTTACATGAATACTGAAGACGATTTTATTTCTATGCTTGATATTTTTAATCAAATAGAAACAACGAAAGATGAAGATGAATATAATAAATTAATTCAAAAACACAAAGAAATATTAATTTTTGATGGAGAAATTCCAGAATTAATTGTAGAAGATGATAGATTAGCTTCTGTTTTAACACCTGATGGAATTATGCAAATAGGAAGTCAAATATTTAAAATAGAACACGATGTAGTTAAAATAATAGAAGATGCTGATATTTCTAAAATTAGTTTATTAAATCAAATTAATAATACTGAAAATAAGATTACTGTTTATAAGATTGTTAGAGCAAATAATTCTAAAGTAAGTTACAGCACTTGGGCTTATAAAAGTGATGATTATAAATTAAGAATTAAAAAATATGCAATAAATTATGGACAATTTGCTACAGTAGGCGGAAAACTTACTCATTATGAATACATAAAAAGATGGGGAAAATGGAAATGGGTACAAAGAAGCACAAAAATGTCCATATGGGTAAGCTGGAGTTCAATTGATGCACGTTACTGGAATGGTAGTTTCTATGTAAATGAACATACAGGGGCACGTAATATTAGTGATACGAATAAATGGAAAAAAACACTAAGAGAACAAAGAATTCCTTATGCTTTCACACCTTCTTTTAAACTTAGCTCTTTTGTGGTAAGTGGTTTAATAGTTAGATATTGGACACGAACAGGTATGAGTGGAACATTTTAAATTTAATAATAAAAGAATGAACTTCGTAAAAAAAGTTCGTTCTTTTTTTTATATTAGCACATGAAACAAAAAAAATATATACTTATTATTTTAATAACAACTGTCTTATTTTCTTGTGAAAAAGTTTTGGAATATGATTTTCCTGAACAACCAAAAAAACTTGTTATATATTCTTTTTTTTCACCAGATAGTGTTTGGACTGTTTCTGTGTATAAATTACAACACGTTTTAAATAAAATAGATACTGTAAATTATTATGTTACAGATGCAACCGTTAAATTATACGAAAATAATAATTATTTAGAAACTTTACAACACATAGAGAAAGGCAAATATATCAGTCAAAATAAACCAAAAGAAGAGTCAACCTATTATATTGAAGTTATAGCAGACGGTTTTCCTATAGCTGTATCTGAAAAAGAGAAGGTTCCAAAAAAAGTAACAATTAATTCGTTTACACACACCGACTCTTTAATCGAAAATTTATTTACACAAACAGATTATCTGGATATAGAATATGCTAAAAATTACGCATATACATATTTAGTTAATCTATGGACAGAAGAAGATTATATCCAATTTTACTCTCAAAATGCGAAAGCAAATTTCTCTGATAATATTTATTCAAAATATAATTGGTATTCTCGTGATATAATTAAACTTAATAAATTAAAAAGTATAACAGATAATTTTTCGTTCTTTTTATCTATATCTACAGATTATTTGTTATCTACAGAAGATACTTGCATGGCAATGTATATTCATTCTGTAACCAAATCTTATGCTAATTTTGAACGGACAAGTTTTGAACAAAACGGTGGAATAACAGACCCGTTTCTCTCAGCAGAAAATATTTATACTAATATCAACAATGGTCTCGGTATTTTTTCCGCTTATAGCTCTACAACCGAAATTTTATTACCAATTCAAAAATTAGATTCAACTTTTCACTTCTAACAATAAAAATAATGAAAAAAACAGTAATAATCCTTGTAATTATGACTTTTATTATTCAAGGATTTTCTCAAAAAAGAACAAATGATTTATTTAATAAAAAACAAACTTCAATTTCTTTTTCACCAAGTTTTGGTTTATCAATGGGGAAAATAATTTATCTCGGAGCAGATTTTCAATTAGGATACAATATTTTTAAGAAAACAGAAATAGGAATTTCTCTTGGTGGAATATTTGCAAAAGATTTAGCACTTTTATCAACAGGTGTTTATAGCAAATATTATATTATCAACAGACGTTTTACACCTGTTCTTGAACTCGGAGCAGTAACAGGAACAGGATTATCCGAATTAAATTTTTACGGAGATATTTATTCAGGTTTTGGGCTTGGTTACTATGGAATTGCAAATAGAGTTGGTTTAGAATTGCAAGCTCAATATTTTTTTATTTCAAAAGGCTTTCAACCCTTATTAACTTTTAAATGGTATTTCAAAAATGAAAAATAATCTTTTATTGCTGTTAATTATACTTAACAGCACTTTTTTTTTAAATGCACAAACATATAAAATAAGTGGATACATTTTCACAAAAAAAACTAATATAATAATAGAAAATGTTAATATTTTTGAAAATAATTCGACAAATGGAACGGTAAGTAAAAAAGATGGTTCGTATCAATTAACAGTAAATAAAAACAAAATTATTTTAAAAATCTCTTTTCTTGGATATAAAACTATTACAAAAGATATTTTTGTAACAAAAGACACAATAATTAATTTTTATTTACAAACAAAAACAGAAAATATAGACGAAATTGTAATTAATGCACAAACAGATTATTTACACCGTTCCGAGAGTATGATTGATATTCCTATTGTTCAATTACAAAAAATTCCATCTTTGGGTGGTGAGCAAGATATTTTAAAAGCAATTCAACTCACACCAGGTGTGCAATCTGCAACAGAAGGTTCTACCGGTTTAAATGTTAGGGGTGGTAATAATAGTCAAAATCTTATACTTCTTGATAACGTGCCAATCTATAATGCTTCACATCTTTTTGGTTTTATGTCGGTATTTAATACAGATGCTATAAATAAATTGAAAATTTATAAAGGTGGTTTTCCTGCCTATTATGGTGGTCGTCTGTCTTCGGTAGTTGATATTGGTTTAAAAGCAGGAAATACAGAAAAAATAAAAGGGAATATAAATATTGGATTAATTTCTGCAAAAATATTTTTAGAAGGTCCTATATATAAGGATAAAACAACTTTTATGTTTTCTGGACGAACATCATATTTGAATTGGTTGTATAGATTTTCGCAACCATTTTTCAATTTTAAAAGTAGCTCGTTACAAAACCTTGGTCTTTACGAAACTAATATAAAAATAAAACATAGATTTTCTAAATCAACAAGTATCACTTATGGCCTTTATACTGGACAAGATTTCTATAAATATGGAAAAACAGACTTAATAAAAGATATAGAAAAAAATATTTATTTAGAAAGTATTGATTGGGGAAATTTAATAAATTACATCAATTTTGAACATAAAATAAATAATTTATATAAAATTAATGTTCTTTTGGCTCAAAACAAATATTTTTATAACACATTATCTACCTCCGAACTAATAGATTATCAAGAGCCTACAAACAACAGATATTCTGCACGAAAATTAAATTCCTCAATTTCTGATTATCAAAGCAAAATAGATTTAATTATTACACCAAAGCATCATAAAATAAAAATTGGAGTAGAATATTTTTATCATACATTCGCACCTGCTATCAATTCATATTCATACAAAGATAGTTTGTCGCAAAGTGAAAATCAAATAAATACAGAAAAGTTTTATTCCAATGAATTTGCAATTTATATAAATGATAATATAAAAATTAAAAATAATATTATTTCCAATATTGGTTTCAGATATTCTTTTTATTCCATAAACAATACTATTTATAGTATTCCAGAGCCACGATTTTCACTCAACTATTTAATTAATAATACTAATTCAATAAAAATTGCTTTTACTCGTATTTCGCAATTTTCTCACATGCTTTCGAACAATACTATAGGAATGCCAATGGATATTTGGGTGCCAGCAACTAAAAAAACAAATTTTCAAACTGCTTATCAATATTCACTTGGCTACAATAAAAAAATAATCAAATATGATACAGATTTTGGAATAGAATTTTTTTATAAAGATATGTATAATCTAATTGATTATAAAGAAAATACCTACTACGAAACAAATTTAAGCGATTGGCAGTCATTAATTGAAACAAATGGAAAAGGTCGTGCATACGGAACAGAATTTTGGTTACATAAACAAAAAGGACGTTTTACAGGTTGGATTGCATATACTTTGTCTTTTTCTGAACGAAAATTTGACAATATAAACAATAATAAATGGTATCCTTTTAAATATGACAGAAGACATGATTTTGCCATTACATCAAATTATGTAATAAATAAAAATATAGAAATTGCAGGAACATGGATTTTTGCCACAGGTTATGCTGTAACGCTACCTGTTGGCAGATATACATATCAAGAAACAAATTCTTATGATAATTTATTTTATTATGAAGGCAGAAATAATCAAAGAATGCCTGCATATCATCGTTTAGATTTAAGCATAAGATTTACAAAAACAAAAAAACGTTTTCAAAGAACTTGGGATATTAGTATTTATAATACTTACAACAACTTAAATACTTATTATTTAACACTTGTTCATGCAGACCAAAATATTAATCAAGATTATTCTATTATGAAACGAACTTTATTCCCAATAATTCCGTCTATTAGTTATAGCATTAAATTTTAGATTTATAATTTATATTGAACTGTGTAATTGCCTGATAAATAGAAAAAAAGCCCTAATCGAGTAGGCGGCTGACTACTTTATAGCCAGTACACCTCTCACACCACCAAG
>JAOZTW010000428.1 GCA_029938985.1 Bacteroidales bacterium
TGCAGAGTAAAAGCAGAAAAAGCAAGCGTTACAGAAACAGGAGGTATATATAGAGAAAATATTGAAGTTACTTACCCTCTAGCTAACAAATTAGAATTTAACACAAACTTGTCGTCAGGCACAACAATTACATTACCACTTTATGGGACTGTAAATGCAAATGTTAACTGGGGAGATGGTAATACAGAGACTTATACATCAGCAGGAAATTATGATCATACTTATAGTGGAGAAAACACCTACACTGTTACTATTAGTGGTACAGTTACACACTTTGGTAGTAGTGGTACTGCAAATATTCAAAAATTAATTGCAGTTACTGATTGGGGCGATTTGGGTATAACAGATTTAACTGATGCCTTCCATAACGCCACAAACCTAACAGAAGTACCAACAGATATTCCTGCAACTGTAACTAATATGAATTCTATGTTTAGGTTTGCATCATCTTTTAATCAAGATATTGGAAGTTGGGAAGTTGGTAATGTTACAGATATGGGGACTATGTTTTCAAGTGCGTCAATTTTTAATCAAGATATTGGGAGTTGGGCTGTTAGCAATGTTACAAACATGACATCAATGTTTGAAGAAGTAACATTATCAACTACAAACTACGATGCTTTACTTACTGGATGGTCGCAACTCTCTTTAAAATCTGGAGTTACTTTTGATGGAGGGAGTAGTAAATATATAGCTGTTGCCGATAGAGCTGTTCTTACTGGAACATACAATTGGACAGTTACTGACGGCGGACCTGCTTATGCAGACTATGGCGACCTACCAACAGAATATAACAACACCCTTTTTGTAAACAATGGAGCTGAACATTATGAAGTATCTAATAACCAAATAATACTTGGTACACTAATAGATTATGAAACAGAGGGACAAGAAGACGCAACAGCAAATGGCGACGGAGCAGACGACGATGGAATTGTTGTTTATAGAGAATGGGAAGAAGGAACTGACGGAGGAGCAGTAGAAATAACGGTAACTGGAGGACATGGTTACATTAGTGCTTGGATTGACTGGGAAGGAAACAATGATTTTGCTGAATTAGAAAATCAAATTCTGGATAAAAGACTTGTTGTAGAAGGTACACAAGTTGTTACTTTTGATATTCCAGAAGGAGTAGCTGGTACTGGTTTACAAAACAGATTTGCTCGTTTCCGATTAGTTGACAACCAAACTTACTCGGTAACAACTACTGGTTCTTTTGAAAACGGTGAAGTAGAAGATTATAGTTTAGAATATAACGTAGCCACGGCTTTAATAGTAAATTCATTTTCGCCAGCTGATGCGGCAAGCAGTGTTTCGTCAAACGAAATAATCTCGGTTGAATTTAATCTAAATCCAGATATTACTACAATAAACTCAAATTCATTTGTAGTTGAAGGTAGTACTTCTAATCAAATAATGGGTGTTTATGATATTGATGAACGAACAATTACTTTTGCTCCAAACAATCCATATCAAAGTGGAGAAACTGTTAATGTTACACTTACAACAGATATTACTTCTGCAAACGGTCTATCATTATCAGCTGAAGAAACTTGGAGTTTTGATATTGAAATTGTTAGTTCTCCACAAATAAGCTCGCACCCCGAAGATGCAATAGTTTGTGCAGGAGGAGAAACTTTTTTTAATATTACTGCAATAGACAACGGTGTTATTACTTATCAATGGCAGGAGAACACAGGTACTGGATTTGTAGATTTATTAGAATCGGAAAATTATGCTGGTATAAATACCTATTATTTAACAATTTCAGGAATTTCACATTTATTGAACACTGCACAATATCAATGTTTGGTTAGTAACGAAATTGGTACTACAACTTCTGATATTGCAACCTTAACAGTAAACGGACAATCAGCAAATGCTGGTGAGGATTTTTCTTTATTTTTTGATGATTTCCCTCCAACTCCAGCAAATGTTGAGATGAATGCAGAAGCTCTAATTGGAGGAGTAACAGCAACTTGGACTACTACTACATCTGGTATATTATTTGACGACCCCTTAAGTCCAACTACAATAATAAATGGAATTTCGTCAGGAACATCAGGTTTTGAATGGATAATAACTAAAGATGAATGTATATCTTCTGATAGTGTATATATTACTATTGGAACATATTTTATCCCATTAAATCCTGGTTCTGAGTATGGTTGGGAAGAAGCAGAAAACTGGACACCACCAGCAATACCTGGAGCAAATGACTCAGTTACAGTTTATGGTGCAACAGTCAACATTGTAGGTGTAGATGTAGAATGCAATAAATTAACAATTTCAAGTGGATCAAGCTTAGTGTTAGGAGGTTCGGCAAAGGGTGAAAATAGCACACTTACTGCAAACTCAATTGTTATAGAACAAGATATTGATAAATTTCCAAACGTAAAAGGAAATGCTAATTTAACAATTCGTAATGGTGCATCTATTGATATTGAACAAGATGTGGATAAAGGTGGTGTTGGTGTTAGAGTTGGCTCTGGTGGCACTATTGACATAGAACAAGATGTGGATAAATCTGGAAATCCTCCTGTTTTAACCTTAAAAAATGGTAGCATACTTGTTGTTGAAGGTATCAACCCATTGGTTAAAGCTCCTGCAAGCTTACGAATAGGAAACAATGCTACTATTGATATTGAACAAGATGTTGATAAAGGTATTGCTGGCGGTGTAAGAATTGGAAACAATGCAACTATTGATATTGAACAAGATGTGGACAAAACAAACAAAGCTGGTGCAAATCTAATTCTTCGTGGTGGTGCTTCCATTGATATTGAACAAGATGTGGACAAAGCAAACTACATGAGAGGAAATACAAATTTGAATATCTACAACTACGGGAGCATTGATATTGAACAAGATGTGGACAAAAAAAGCTTTGGAAATCTAAATATTGGTAGTGGTGGTACTGTTACTATTAAAGGTACTTATACAGGAACAGAAGCGGGTAGCAATATTAACATTGGTGCAGGTGGAGGCATTGACATAGAACAAGATGTGGATAAAAACACAAAAGGAATTGCGGCTTTAATTGTTAGTGGTGGTACTATTGATATTGAACAAGATGTGGATAAGGGAGCTTCTGGTAATATTCGAATTGGAAATAATGCAACTATTGATATTGAGCAAGATGTGGACAAAAAAAACCCTAATCCAGCAGTAGTTCGTACTCCCGAGTTTATTGTACATAATGGTACTGTTAGAATTGGTAATTTAAGCAAAGATAACAAGGCCGGAGAAGCATCTTTATATACAGGACACGTTGTAATAGAGCAAGATATTGACAAAGGAGAACGTGAATTCCACCAAAATATTCTTATTACTGCAAACGGAGATTTATCTTTTGAGCCTGAATTTGAACTATTATATAGCGAATTTATTAAAATAGATTCACTCGCAGCATTAACCGTTGAAAGTGGTGGAGAAATAATATTTGATTATGAAAATCATAACAAATTTACAATTGAAAATGGTGCTTCTTTTATTGAAAACGAAGCTTTTGGAAATGCCGCTTACATTAATAACTTTAATAGTTCGCAAACTAAATTCTTTGCTGTTCCTTTGCAGGGAGAAACAAATGATGTATTTGATACTGAAACAGTAAATTACTGGAATGAGAACACCGCTACTTGGAGTGAATTAACTGGTGATGTTTCTCCAATATCTGGTTATAAAACACTGTTTACAGAAAACAGAAATGTTATCTTTAATGGAACTTTATTATCTGGTACACAAACTGTTGATTTAACAGTAAACAGTGGAGCAGACTTTATAGAACGTGGTTGGAATTTTGTTGCTAACCCCTACCCTTCTTATATTGATTTTGAACAACTTGTATTCACAAATACTGCACCAGTGAAATATACTTACAACCCTACTACTAATAGCTTTGAAACTTATATTCAAGGTGGTATTTCAATAAATGGAGGTTCTCAATATATAAAAGATGGAGAAGCATTTTTTGTGAAAACAGAAGAAGCTTCAAGTTTTAACTTTGAAAACTCTCAAAGATTGCATTTTTCCAATCAAGATGGAAAAGAGACCAAAGATGGAGAAGTGTTGACTCTAAAAATATCTGATGAAAACATTACAAAATCAGATTATTCAAACATTACTTTTGATGCCACAGCTACTGAAAACTATGATATAGCAACAGACGCACCAGCAGTTTCTGTTATTAATTCAGATTTAATTTCATTTTGCATGATAACTCCAAACGCTGAAGAATTATCTATTAATTCTATGCCTTCGGTTGGGACTGACAAAAAGATATATAACATGTATTTTAACGCACCAGAAGAAGGAAACTATACTATTTCGGTTAGTGATATTACTATTGATGCAGGAATTACTGTTCATATTAACGACCACACAACTGAAACAGTAACAGACCTACGCACTGACGATTATACTTTTAATGCCACTCAAGGAGCAACTGCCGAAAGATTTACACTTCTTTTAAACTATGATTTTGTAAACATCAACAAAACAGTTGAAGAAATGGTAACCATTTATTCTTTTGAAGATTATGTTTATATAAATATTCCAACAGCCGACAGCAAAAGTAAAATTAATATTGTTGATATGCGAGGAATTAGTGTTACACAAAAAATAGTATCATCAAACGGATTGTTCAAAATACAAATAAACAACCCAACAGGATACTACATTGTTAACCTAACAACAAACAACGGCACAATCAGCAAAAAAGTTTTTATTACCGAATAGTCAGTCAAGATTTTATTTATGGTTTACTGTAGTTGCAACTTCAGTTGCAGAACACCAGCAAATTGGCGACAGAAAATTATGATATTAGACTTTAAACAAAATAACAATTACACCTATAAGTTTAATCTTCTGTATTTAGTATGTCTCATTTTATTATCGCCAATTCGTTGTTTTCTGCAACTGAAGTTGCAACTACAGCAAGCCCTGTAATTGTAGAACACCAGCGAATTGGCGACAAAAAACAATAAAGGAATGATGCAATTTTTTTATTTACTAAATAATAATACTTGCAAGAATTCTAATATAAATATTTGACATTAACTAATGGGTAGTCCCTACATAACAGTGTTGGTTAATAAAAAATAGGGCTATATTGCCAA
>JAOZTW010000966.1 GCA_029938985.1 Bacteroidales bacterium
CTTTGTAAATGAGCATTTTAATATTTCAAAAGTAATAAAGAAATTGATACTCGTGAAAAACACCAAAAATTATTTTTATTTTGTAAATATTATAAAGTAACTTCTAAGTCATCTGGAAGTTCGTTTATGTCGTTTTCTATTGGTGGAATATACTGATAAAAAACTGTTTTTAAACTCAAAAGATGTTCTAAAAGAGCATTTGCAGGATTTGATTTTGTATATATCTTATCAAAACCATCTCTTATTATTTTCCATTCTTCTTCTGGAATCGCAGTTTCTGCACCTCTATCTGGTAGCACGCAAACAGTTTTTTCAAAATCGGAAACATATATCAAGATACCAATTTTTTGGTCAGTAAATCTTAGTCCTCCTTTTTGAAAAATAGCACGAGCAGTTATTTCAACTGTCTTTAACATTCTTGCTTTTTTAATAAATATTTTTTTTATTACTGGAATAAAAGAAACTATTAAAAAAGCCGAAAAAAATGAAAGAATTGTTATAATAAATATTAAAAACGCATCTACATCAAATGGAGCAAACATTAAAAATGTAAAGGTTGTAAACATTAAAATAACAGAGAACCAAAGTGATATATCTTTGTAGCTATTAGAATGTTGTTTTGCTATTACTACTATTTCTACCAGCGAATTATCTTCTAATTCTTCAATTGTTTTATAAAGTTTTGTTTTATAATCTTCGTTAAAATATTTCATAAGTTCTTTTTTTATTAATTTTTATATTTTAAGTTCTTTTTTATATACAAATATAATACCATTATTTTCAGTAAAATACATGTAAATTTCACTAAATATCCTTTTTACTTTAGATTGCTAAAATATGATAAATATTTTAAAAAGAAAAAAAAACTATCATTTTTTAATTTATTTTATAAAACATTTCTTAAAAATTGACTTTTTTCTTAATTTTACCATTTTAAAAGTCAAGACTCTCAAAATTATAAAATTTGAGTTTCTTTCTTTTATTAAAAATAGATTTTTAGTTTTAATAAGTACCAAACAATTTATTTTCAACAATTAAGGCGTATTAAAATAAATAATTGACAAATATAACAAAGTTATTTTTGTTTTTAACAATCCAATAAATATAATAATATCAAGCTATTTGTATGTTTATTGAATAAGTTAAAAGCCAAAAGAACAAGTTTAAATGGTCTATTTATTTGTATTAATATGCCCAAGAACCATAACGTCTTAAACGACAATTAAAAATTAGGAATTAAGAATTGGTTTACACCTTAAAATTCAATTATTAACTAAAGTTTTTGTGTTCATTTTGTGATGATTATCAATGATTTGTAAAAATCAATTTTGCATATATATCATTAAAATTATAATATAATTATATTATAATTAGATAGTTATAAATACAATTACCAAAATAGTATAAAATTGACAATTCCTAATCCATTATTTTTAATAAAA
>JAOZTW010000967.1 GCA_029938985.1 Bacteroidales bacterium
CATATTTTTGTAAATACTTGTTAATCATACCAACACTGTTTTGTAGGGACTATCGGTGTACTGGCTATAAAGTAGTCAGCCGCCTACTCGATTATGCATATTTTTTATGTCATATTTGCAGGTTCAAATTTAATGCTTTCATAAACATAATCTATATATTTTTCCATTACAGAAGCCGAAAAGTCATCTACAAACCATTTAGTTATAAAATCAAATGTAACTTGTTCAGCTTTTGGTGTCAATTCCACACTTATCACAAGTTCTGTTGTGTCTAAATTATCAGTTTGAAATTTATTTGTCCATGCCGAAAATTCAACAGTATCTGTTTCCGGTTCTGTTTGCACTATACGTAAAGCTTTATTTTTGCTTTTTTCATAATAGTTAATTATTGGATTTCCTGTTAATTGTTCTTTCCCATTTGCATATTTTGTATTTAGATACTGCACAGGATTTGTCATATTATTTTTTTGTAATAAATATTCAATTTTGGTTTCCCAATAATTCTTACAAATTTTATATTCTAATTTGTCTGCCAAAAAATTTGGAAATAAATGTTTTTTCATTGTATTATTATTTTATAAATGTTATTATTTATTAGGCACAAACGCAATACCAGTTCTTACTTCAATATCAACACGTTCTCGCTTTGTTCCTTTGACATTAAAAGAATTAAAAGCTGTTGCATTTAAACCACCATTTTTAGATGCTTGTTCAATATACTTAGCTGCTTTTTTAAAAGCTGTTTCCCTTATTTTAGCTTCTGATTTAGGAATTTTATTTTTTAACTTTTCAAGCATATTCAGACCGTCCTTTTTTGTTGGTGGTTTATTTTGAGACCATGTTTCAGAGGCTTCAAGTTTTTTACCTTGTGCTTGTATTCTACCACGATGTTTCATGTATTTTAGTTTATTATATATTATTTTGCTCTATTATAGAAAATGGAAATATATCAGTATACTCTTTAACTTCTTTTTCGTCAAGTAATTCAAAAGTTTCAGATATATTCTCAAATGTTTTCGTTCGTAAATAAAATGTATTTAATGACATACCTTGCTCAGTAGCTTTTTCATATTCTGGTATAAGTAACTTACTAAGAATAGTTGGTAGCCAATTATTTAATAAATTAGATTTAATAAAGTCTTTATTTTGAAACAATTGTGTTTTATTAAGAAGTGTTTCTGTATATCCACACTCCATTAAAATTAACCTTATTATAGCAATAACAACATATTTGCCTTGTGAAAATGAAGAATATCTTCTAATTAATTTTTTATGCTTCTCTCTATTTTTTTCGTATGTTTCTTTATTCTTAAATTTTCCTTTGAGTATATGGTTAAATATTAATGCGTCATCTATTAATTGTTTAATTTTTTTAAAATTTGAATTTCGTTCACGATTGGGAGGTTGGGCTATTGCTCGCAGTCCTATCATGCGAACCACA
>JAOZTW010000429.1 GCA_029938985.1 Bacteroidales bacterium
CTTTAAGCCACACCGACAGTAATTTATTGTCCAACTTTAAACGGGTAGCCAAAAATACGTTCTACAATGAAAATAAAATTAATTTTAATATAACAAATGTTACAAATATACAAAGCATCAGCTGGTTCGGGAAAAACCCACATACTTACACAGGACTATCTAAAATTATCGTTCAAATATCCAGATAAATTTAGTAGAATCATAGCGGTTACTTTTACTAACAAAGCTGCCGCAGAAATGAAAGAGCGTATTATTGAGGAACTTAATAATTTAATTAAAAATGGCAGTAAGTCGGCTCATTACAAAATGATTAAGGGGACTTATAAAACCTATTCGGAAGAAGAAATAAGAAAAAGAGCTTTGCGTATTAGAGACCGTTTGCTACATAATTATTCAAATTTTGCAATCAGTACAATAGATAGTTTTGTGCAAAGAATTATCCGTGCTTTTGCCTATGAAATAAAAATTCCGGGTGGCTACAAAATAGAAATGGATAGTAATAAGGTAATTGCGGATATAACAGAAATGCTTTTTAATAAAATTTCGGAAGATAAACAACTGCAAAAATGGCTTACACAATTTGCTATTTATAAAATAGAACAAGGTCGCAATTGGGATTTTAGAGAAGAAGTGAAAAAATTGGCTTACGAAATCTTTAAAGAAAAATTTCAATCATTCAAATTAAATTCCGAAAACATTGATGCCGATGAAGAAAAAGATAGATTAAACGATTTGTTGTTTGATGTGATTTCTATAAAAAAAGATTTTGAAAAGAAAATGCAAAATTTTTCTAAAAAAACTCGTAAAATAATTAAAGACTATGGAGTAGTAAATACGGGTAAACTTGGTAGAAATTTTAAAACAATTACAAATTATTTAATTATTAAAATTGATAAAAAAAAGGATTTTGAACCAGGAAAAACAATTATTAAAGCCCTTGATGGCGAAGAAAATTGGTATGCCAAAAGTGCAAAATCAAATATAAAAGAAACTGTACTTGATTTGTACCCACAACTATCCACAGTGTTGGAGGAGGTTGTAAACTTGTACGAATCAGAATATTCCTCTTATCTTACTGCGTCAAAAGTACTTTCAAATTTTCATGCTTTTGGTATTTTAAACGATATTTCAAATATTTTGCCAGAATATAGAGAGGAAAATAATTTGCTTTTGATTTCGGACACAACGGTTTTTCTCAAAAAAATTATTGCAGGTAATGATGCTCCTTTTATATATGAAAAAATTGGAACAAAATTCCAAAACATATTAATTGATGAATTTCAAGATACTTCTGGATTTCAGTGGTTTAATTTTAAACCTTTGATTTCAAATTCAATAGGAAACGGTTTTTTTAATCTGATAGTGGGAGATATAAAACAATCTATATATCGCTGGCGTGGTGGTGATTGGCGTTTGCTATTGACTGAAGTAAAAAATGATATTGGTGCAAACTTTATTAGAGAAACAAATTTAGAGACAAATTGGCGTAGCAAAAAAAATATTATTGATTTTAATAATTCTACATTTCAATTGCTGGCACAAGTAGCACAATCTGTTTATAATCAGGAATTACCAATTGATGAATTGGCAGTTAAGGAAAAATATGGAAATATACTAACATCTGCATATCAGGATACTTATCAAAAACTTGCACCTATTACTGCAAAAACAGGAGGTAGAGTAAAAATAAACTTTTTTAAAGTTAGAAAAAGAGAGAAAGCAAAAAAATGGAGAGAACATCTTACTAAAGTTATTCCCGAAACAATTGATAATCTGTTGAAAAACAAAAATTATACTCCAGGAGATATTACTATTTTGGTAAGAAAAAATAAAGAGGGAAAAGAAATTGTGGATTTACTACTTGATTATATGAACAGCACAGATGGAGCTACAAAATATGATATTATTTCTGCCGATTCTTTGTTTATCAATAATTCTACTGCGGTAAAAATATTAATTTATTCGCTCAAATATTTGCACAACAAAGAAAATCAAGTTAATTTAACGAGCTTAATATTTGAATATCAAAAAAATATTGATATAAAATTTAGTTATCATCAAATTTTTGATTCAAAAAACAAACACGATGTAAGTCAATTCTTGCCAGAAGAACTAACCAACAGTTATGATGAGTTGCAAAAAATAGCACTTTTTGAACTTGTTGAACGTTTAATTTCTATTTTTAAACTAAATTTAATTACAGAAGAATATCCTTATTTACATACTTTTCAGGACTCTGTTTTAAATTTTATTAGAGATGAATATGCTGACATACAAAATTTTCTAAACTGGTGGGATTTGAAAGGAGGCAATATTTCGGTAAACGTGTCGGACAAGCAAGACGCTGTAAATATTATGACAATTCATAAATCCAAAGGTTTGGCATTTAGAGTTGTTATAGTTCCGTATCTTGATTGGCGATTAGACCATAATCCAATTTTATCGCAAATTATTTGGTGTAAACCCGACCGTAAACCATACAATAAGTTTGCTTATTTGCCAATTCAATATAGCTCGCAACTTGCTAATACATACTTTAAAAACGACTATTTTGACGAAAAACTTTATGCCTACATGGACGCAATAAATATGCTTTATGTGGCATTTACTCGTCCTATTGAAGAGCTAATTGTGATGGCTCCAACCGACGAAGGAAAAGAAATTACTCATATATCAGATTTGCTGTTCAATACAATTCAACAAAGTACTGAAAACATAGTTGATGGAGAAAAAAATACTCTACCTTTGAAAAAATATTACGACACAACAAATTCTGTTTGTGAACTCAAACAGGGTTACAAAGAACAAGATGATAGCAAATTAAGAAAGGTTACAGAAAACACTTTTTCGATTGAAAATTATCCAGTATATGATTGGCGACAAAATATTTCGGTGGTCTCGCATGCAACAGAGTTTTTTATTGAAAGTATAAAACTTGTAGAAGATAGAGTGAATTATGGTAAATTAATGCACGAAATATTTTCAAAAATAATTGTAAAAGAAGATGTAAATGATGCTGTTGAAGAAATGATTTTTCAAGGGAAAGTTGACAGTAAACAAACAGAAATATTGAAATCTAAATTTAGAGAACTAATTAATATTCCGCAAGTTGCAGATTGGTTTTCGGATAAATGGCTTGTGAAAAACGAATCCGAAATTCTGACATCAAGCGGAGAAATAAAAATACCAGATAGAATATTGTTTGGCGAAAAAGAAATAATTGTTATTGATTTTAAATTTGGAGAAATAAGAAACGAACACGACGACCAAGTTTTGGAATATATGAAAATTGTTTCCGAAATTTCACCAGATAAAAAAGTAAGTGGCTTTTTACTTTATGGAGATAAAAAAATTATTAAAAAAGTAAGGCATAATAAAATTAATAATTGACTATTTTAAATGAACTTATTTTTGTTTTTTAACAATTCAATAAATATGATAATAAGGAATGATACAATTATTCAAAGGTTCAATGATACAATTAAATAATTATAAACCAATAGAATAAAGAAATATAAATGTGTAAAAACTTTTGTATGGGTACTTATCAAGATATTTGCGTGTTTATAGATGAAGATAAAAGCCAAAAGAACAAGTTTAAATTATTGGCATTTTTCATAAATGCAAATTATTGCCTTATTTTGCCCTTTTAAAAAATTAAAGAAGTCATTAAATATCTCGCTATTTGCTGATTATTAAATTATTAAAAGAACAAAAAAACGGCGTTTTTCACGAGTGCCAAGTTCAAGGCTTTTTTGAAATATTCAAATTAAAGTTTACCTTTGTAAATGAGCATTTTAATATTTCAAAAGTAAGGAAGAAATTGATACTTGTAAAAAACGCCAAAAATCAAATTATTGATGTTTTTCACTCTTCCATATTATTTTTTATTTAAACATCTTTGATATGCTTCCGACAAATACTGAACACTTGGTTCGTAGTATCCTGATGCTTCAAGTTCAACAGTTTCAATAATAATATTTGAAGGTATTTGAAATTCAAGTTCAATATTTTCACCTTTATTTAGGCTTAGGTATTGTTCGTCTTCTTTCAATAGTTGATTATGTTTGCTTCCATCTGTTAATAAAGCTGGATAATACACTCCATTTACTTTAAGGGCAATATGATCAAGATATGATGTTTCGTCTTTTTCTTCTTGAATTTTAATTTTTAAAATACCATCAATAATTGAACTTTTTTCTAATTCATAAAGATTAGTTTGTTTGCTATCTTTACCAACAACGTCTTTAATTATTTCTGTTTTTTTCAAAAAATTGTTTCCATCATGTACATACAACCATGGACAACTAAGACAGTTCCATTCCACAAAATCTCCACTTTCAAATTTGTAAGTAAGCGAACTACCCCAAGCCTCGTCGTACCATATATCAGTCATTATTTCTTCAAGTATTATACCATCAGAACCTCCATTGGTGTATTCTAAATTTGGTCTATAAACTATAAGTGTGTATGTACCAGCATCAACGGGTATTTTTACAGTGTAATTATTTTCGGCACAAGTAATAGCAAATAGATGATTTTCTTTTTTCGCTCTCCAAACACTCCACCAGCCATAATCCGCTTCTTCACTTTCCGAATTACTAATTGCCACAACCCAACATTCTTCTGGTGGTGTGGTTACAGTTATTGTAGCAATTAATTGAGCCTTTGCGGCTAACTGAGTTACAAATAAAATTGCAAATAAATAAATTAATTTTTTCATGTGTAAATAAATTTAAAAAGTTTATATTAAAATAATTGTGTTAATTTTCGACATGTTTCACAAGGGCAAATTTTTACTTTACTTTCAAAATTTTAAAATGCTCATTTACAAAGGAAAACTTCAATTCTAAAATTTCAACAAAGCCTTAACCCGAATTATTCATGAATTTTTGTTATAAAAAGCTTAAATAACAAGAAATTAGGTAAGCACAGAGATTTTTCTTTGATTAAATGCGAGCATTTTTGAAAAATAAAAGTATTGAACATTACCTTAGTTAGTAGTGTATTAAGACATAAGTACCTAAAGTATTGTTACACGAAAAGACTTTCCAACGTCCCTTATTTTTTGCCTTATGGCAAAAATAGGGGAC
>JAOZTW010000430.1 GCA_029938985.1 Bacteroidales bacterium
TTTAAAATAATCAAAATAACGCAGTAATTTGCATTTATGAAAAATGCCAAAAAATCTATTAATTTAAAAATAATGAAAAAATATTTGATATTAATACTTATGTTTTTGTCGATAAAACTATCGGCACAAGAAATAGTAGAACCAAGCCCAATAAAATGGTATGATATTGAAACAGCAATGGAGTTGAGTAAAAAAAATCCAAAACCAATATTTATAGATGTTTATACCGATTGGTGTGGCTGGTGTGTAAAAATGATGAAAACGACTTTTGCAAGCAGTGCTATTGCTGGATATATTAACACAAATTTTTATCCAGTAAGATTTGATGCAGAAACCAAAGATACAATTATTTATATGGGTAAAACTTATGTAAACACAGGTAAAACTCACCAACTTGCAGTAAAATTATTAAACAAACGACTATCTTATCCAACAATAGTATTTATCGACAAATCGGAAAAAACATACCCGATTCCTGGATACTTGGACATAAAAGATATTGAACCTTTGTTGATTTATTTTGCCGAAGAGTTAACCAGCAAAGTTAATTATAAGGATTTTAATATAGCTTATATGTATCAGCACAAAAAAAATTATAAAGATGATTTAGAAAAACTTACTGATGCCGAAAAATTAGACACTACTGGTGTGGTTAACTGGTTAAGTTTTGAGGAAGCAATTAAATTAAACAAAAAAGAACCAAGAATGTTTTATGTAAGAACTTATGTAGATTGGTGTTATTCGTGTAGAACAATGAATAAAATTACTTATTCAAATCCTGTTATAGCAAAAATTCTAAACGAACAATATTATGCTATTGATTTTAATGCTGCTTATCAGAAAGATATTAAAATAGATGATAAAGTATATAAAAGCACAGGAAAGTCTAATCCACACGAACTTGCTTCTACTTTATTAAACCGCCAATTTATTTTTCCTTCTAATATTTTTTTAAACGAAAAATTTGAAGTAGTAACTATTACACAAGGATATACTTCATCAAAACAAATAGAACCAATTTTACAATACTTTTATCTTAAAAAATATAAAACTGTTAAATATCAAGAATATTATAAAACCTTTAAGGGTAAGATTAAAAATTAGAAACAATAATGGGCATTTTTCATAAATGCAAATTACAGCGTTATTTTAATTATTTTAAAATCCTCATTTACAATAGTAAACTGCGGTATTTAAAAAATAAAAATGCCTTGTACTTTACACTTATGAAAAACGCCCAATAATGTTAGTTTTCTGAAACTACGTTTTTGAAACTATAATTGAGACTACTAAACTAAATCAATTAATCACACAGTGGTAATTGATAAAAAATTTCAACAGCTTATAATTTATTTGAAACATGCTTTATTAACCTATTTTTTTAATAAATAAGTGATTTTTAAGGTGTAAACCAATTCCTAATTGCTGTTTAAAGTGTTATGATATATTTTTTTTAATCTTATCTAACAATTTTTTTAAGGCATCAAATTTTAAAGAAGATACTTTTTTGCAAATAATACTACCATTAGCAGTAAAAATTAAATTTGTTCTTACTTCACTTATTACCATTAAATTAGCAGTAATTTTATTGATTTCCAACAAGAACGAATAATTGTCTTGCTTAATTTTTGAGGTAATTTGTGATACAATATAATTCCCATAATTATCCTTCTTTTTAGAAATTATTACTGCAGGTCGCTTTTTTGTACCAGAAAGATTTGTGTAAGGATATAGCAAAAGAACAATATCTCCTTGTTTGTAGTTTCCCATATTATAAATTATTCCATAAATTGTCTTCCTCCGAATCCCAATCTTTTGAAAGTACATGATGTGATGCAAGGTAAGCTCCATTTTCGATTAAATCTTCGCTGGCGGTTGATTCGTCTATATAAATTTCAATCCACTCTTTTAAATTGTTAGTGTGGTCTATAAATTTTTCAAATTCTAAATTTAATTTTCTCTGACTATTAGTGTCAAAATTCTCAATTATTTCAATAAAAACGGGTTTAATAAAATTATTTGAAATCTCTATAATCATGAGTACCAACTCAATATCTTCTTTTGATAATTCTGATAGGTCTATTTGCATATCAGAAAATTGATTATTTGCAGAGGATAGTTTGTTAAATAAACCCTCACACACAACATCTAAATTTGTATTGCCTATTTTTTTTATGTCTACTCCTGTGTTGCTTAATGTACTAAGGAGCATAAAAAGCAAAGTGTGTCTTTTTGTGTTTTTCATATCTCTTTTTTAAATTTAGACTTTTAATAGAATATTAATATTAATTGTACTACTAACGTTTTCTATATCAGATTTGGATTCTGATTTGCAATTATTTATTGTAAGTTAATAAAAGAATAATAGAGTAGTTTCTTTCATTTACAAGCCTCCAATTTTTTTGGTATGAGAGCAGATAAATTTGTCTTATCTTTTGTAAAATTCTAATAACATCAATAATAGGCTATAAATATTTTTTATATTGTGTTATTGAGTAGTTAATTTAAAAGTTTAGTGTTATATTTTAAGGAATTGTCAAAAAATAACTTCGGAAACTGCGTCATTATTTCACTATTTTTAGAAAATAAAATAAAGTTTCAAATAATTCATTATTAGTAATTTGTTTTAAGTCCCAAAAACAGCAAACTAATTTAACAGTTTCCGAACTTATTATTTTCCAATTCCTAAACTGATTTGTTTAAAATCTTATTGCAAATATAATACTTATTTCTTTCAAAAAAATATATTTGTATGTTTTTTATAGTTAAAAAAGCTATCAGTCCATATTTTTGTTAATACAAAATTTTAAATAAAAAGTTTAATTATTAGAGTATAAATAAGATATAAAAATAATTTAAAGAAAACATTAATATTGTTTTTATTTATTTTTAATAAAAAAAATTTATTTATAATCATTATAAATAAATTTTATACTAACAACAGTATCATTAAAAAAGCAAAAATAACAAGTTTAAATCGTTAATAGTTTGTAAAAACTCAATAATAAGAAATGAGATATCATTGAAGTTCAGATAATTATTCCTCTTGTTGTTTAATAAACTATAATTTTATACCAACAACAGTAATATCATCACGTTGTATTTCTTCGCTTTGCCAATTATCAAGTTCTGTTTCAAGTATTTGTTTTTGTTCCATTAATTGTTTGTTTGCAATATTATTTAATATTTCTTTTAATTTAGGAGAACCTATTTTTTGTCGTTCTTTATTGTTTTGGTCAACATAACCATCTGTTGTTAGGTATAATAAATCGTTTTTTTGTAACACAATTTCTTTATTTGAAAAATGAGTTAAGCTATTTATTCTTATTTTGCCACCTATTGTTTTTCGGTCTCCTTTTATTCGTGTAAGTTTATTTTTTTCTTTTTCAAAATAATATAATGGGCGTTTTGCTCCCGAAAAAGTTATTTTAAATTGTTGGGTATTTTCACTTTCAATACAACACAGGCAAACGTCCATGCCGTCGGTGTTGCTACTTGTTGCTTGTTTTAACGATTCATAAATTCCATTATGCAGTTGCAATAAAATATCAGCTGGACTGATAGTTTTGTCTTGGTTCACAATTTTATTTAATAGTTGCATTCCTATCATGCTCATAAAAGCACCAGGAACACCATGCCCTGTGCAATCTACTGCGGCAATAAACTTTTTCTCCGAAAATTCGTCTTTTGCTGGCAGGTTGGTAAACCAGTAGAAATCACCAGATACAATATCTTTTGGTCTGAATAAGATAAAGTATTTGAGATATTTAGACATTATTTCATCTAAAGGTAAAATTGCTGTTTGGATATTTTTTGCGTATATTACACTTGCTGTTATTTGGTTATTTTTATTGGTAATTTCATCATTGGCTTTTTGCAAACTATCGGCAGTTGCCTGTATTTCTTCATTTTGTTGATTTAGTTCTTCATTTTTTTCAAGAATTTCTTGTTTTTGTTTTACAACTTCTGCTGTACGCTTTTCCAATGCAAGAGTTCGGTCTTCTACTTTTTGCTCCATTTCTTTTCTCTGAGTTATATCCTCTCCAGATCCTCTAAAACCATCCACATGTTCGGAAAGATTATAAATGGGAATAGCACGAAGCAGAATCCATTTTTCCGTAGTCCCAGTCATCAGACATTCAAGTTCAATAATACCTTTTTCCCCGTTCTCTATTTGTGAGAATTTCTCATTTAGTATGTCAATATATTCCTCTTTTATAAAGTCGGTTATTTTCATTCCTTTCAAATCATCTTGCTTAGCCAGCATGTCAGCCATTTTTTTTGTATAGAATGTAATATTTTTGAATCTATCCGTTTCCCAGATAAATTCGCCAACAGTGTCAAGAACGTCCATAAACCGTTTTTGGCTTTCTTTGAATGCTTTATTCAGAACTTTCAAATCTGTACCCAAACTTGTTTCTTTATTTAGAACAACAAGCTCTTCCTCAAGAGTTTTCCAACTCGCTTTTATCTGATATGATACGATATTATTACCCTCTGCGTCTTTGTACATATCAATTATACTGGTTCTACAATTTGTCTCAAATGCATAGCTAAACATTCCAGAAAGTTTTCCATTGATAAATGGAGTGTTTTCTTGTAGTTCTTTAGCTTTAAAAACACTGATTTCCCACGGATTTCTAAATGTTATAAAAGCTTCTTTTTTATCCCAGTCGATAGAGTTCACACACATAACACCCCAGCCAATACGTGCAACTACACGACTCCAGTTCCGAATTCCTTCATCAAAGTTTTTTCCAAGATGATTGATTACTGCATGGTAATCCTCATGAGTTCCTTTTGCCGCTTGATAAGCAATTGTATAAAAGAAAAGTTTTGAGCCAACTTCTTCTCGCAAAGGGGTTAAAATTGACTTCATTGAAGGACTCAGCCAAAACAGAGCACTATGAGGAACTCCCATAAAAAGCCAGTTACCGTCTTCTGTCCATTGAAAAGTTATTCCAGGGTCTGTCTCAAATTTTTTAGGTTCAAATTTTTCAAATTGATGTTTCATAATATTGTTTAATAGTTTGTTAAATCTCAGTAGTAAGAAATTAAATACAGTTGAAATTCAGTTGATTATTCCTTTCT
>JAOZTW010000029.1:0-4549 GCA_029938985.1 Bacteroidales bacterium
AAAACTACAACTATCTAATAATCTGGCAAATATGAAGGCAAAAACTTTAGTTATTTTACTATTTTCTTTGCTTATTATTTCTAATTTTGTATCTTTGTTGTACGGCTTACGTTTCATATCGGTAGTTATTGTATTTATTTTGCAAAGATATGAAATTTAAAGACATATACAAATTTCAACAAAAAACGTAATAATCAGAAAACAAAAGTAAACACCTAATTTAACCAAAACCACAAGCAGTTTAACAAAACGGGTGATATAACTAATTTTAAATAAAATATATTTTCATTATTCTAAAAATAAATAAGTTACAGCTGATCTTAATGACTTTGAGCTAAAGCATGTAGCAATTGATAAAAAAATGTGTGAACTATTTTTCATTTATTTGAAACATACTAAAAATATGGTAGTTTATCCACCGAACTTCCATTGTATTTCCTTTATTTTTAAAACTTAAATTCTACTGTTTCATCACTGAAATAACGCATTTCGTCAATAGAATCGCCTATTTTATAAAAAAAAACTGAAAAAAAAGAAACTAAAACAAATTATTTACGTATATTTGTAATATAAATTATTAACCTTTAAAAATATATTACCATGAAATTTAAAAATTTAAGTTTATTATTCGTATTAATTTTTGCTTTATCTCTAACTGGTTTTTCACAAGTAGATGACGAAGAAGCTCAAATGTTTGGAAGTAAGAGAGATGTAACAGTTAAAGCATTTGCAAAACACGATTTTGGCACATTAAAAACTGAAACTGTTGAACATACTTTTACTATTGTAAACAATAATATGGGAGCTGACCTTGTGATAAGTGAATTTATTATTCCTGACGGAGTTGGAGTTGTACTTGTAGATAAAGTAATTAAACCACGAAAAGAAGGAAAATTTATTGTTACTGTAAATAAAAATTACTTAAGTGAAAAAGAAATTAAAAACGGTTTTAGCAAAGAAGTTGTTGTAACAACTGTATTACAAAAACCAATGGGAGTTACAGTAATGAACAAATCAACTTATTTAGTAAAAGGTAAGTTTTAAAAATTAAAATTTTACAATGTTTTATAAAATGTTTAAAGTATTTATACTTTAAACATTTTTTTTTGTTAGAAATATCTTTGTGAAAAATAATTACATAAATTACTTTTTCACTTAAACTCTCTTATAATCTTTTATTTATAAAAACATCAATAAATATAAAATTAAAATGTTTATTGATAAATTCATGTTCAAAAAAAAATATTTCTTACTTATTTAAAAAAATGTCATTTAATAAAAAATATATTTTATCTTTGCAAAAAATCTAAAATAAAAAATAATGAAAACTTTAAAAACCGAACACTTATTTTATATTCCAGTAATGGGACTTGGTTTTACCATAGACTCTCCAGCAAAAGTAGCACATCTAGGGATAGATTCAACCATTTCAATTGTTGACG
Organism: Bacteroidales bacterium; assembly: GCA_029938985.1. Classification (GTDB taxonomy): domain Bacteria; phylum Bacteroidota; class Bacteroidia; order Bacteroidales; family JAOZQN01; genus JAOZQN01. The sequence continues at coordinate 1,443 of JAOZTW010000029.1, forward strand.
ATGGTTTAATGGAAAAAATGAGAGAATATTATTGCAATAAAATAGATATACCGTTTCAAAAAATATCAAAAAATGTAGAAGATTTTAGAGCAAAAAGAATTACAGAATACCTTAATACAATAGATGAAGTTGTAGAGAAAAAATATGACGATTTGAAAAAATCCGTTACAGAAAAGTATGATGAGTTTAAAAATTATTTTGAACTACTTCCTGACCGTTCAACAATAAAAGAGAAGTTTAAGTCAAAGATCAAAGATGTTCAATTTTTTGATAAAATGAAAAGCTGGGTAAACGAAAATATTTCTCTTGGCTCTATTGATGTAAATATCATGACCAAACTTGATAATGCTAATTATAAAAAAGGAGAACAACTACCTATTGAAGATAATGATGCTCATGCTGCTTTAAGAGGATTTGCAAATAGTAATTTAAAATCATCAATCGTTTTTTCGGCCGGAATGAATAATCGTCTTTATAGCTATATCGAAAAATTTGAAGATTTTTATCCAGACAAAAATTTCTTTTTAAAAAAGAAAATTATTTTAAAAGTGAGTGATTATAAATCTGCACTTATACAAGGTAAGTTTCTTGCTAAAAAAGGTTTATGGGTTTCTGAATACAGAATAGAATCTGGTGTTAATTGTGGAGGTCATACTTTTGTTTCTAATGCAGCCCCACTCGGTTTTATTTTGGAACAATTTAGAACCAATAAAGAAAGTCTAATTGATTCTGTTCAAGAAGTTTATGTTGATGGATTAAAGAATAAAAATAGAAACTCGCCAGAAAAACCTCTTGATGTAAAAATTACGGTTCAAGGAGGTGTTGCAACAAACGAGGAACATGAATTTTTATTAAATTACTACAAAGTAGATGCTGTAGGCTGGGGGACACCATTTTTATCTGTTCCTGAGGCTGTGTCTGTAGATGATTATACATTAGATATTTTATTAAAAAGTGAGGAGAAAGATTTGTATCTAAGTAAAATTTCACCACTTGGAATTTTATTTAACAATGTACGCAATAACTCCCAAGACCTTGAGAAACAAAGAAAAATTGATGACGGAAATCCAGGAAGCACCTGTCCGAATCAATATCTGCAATTTAATACCGAGTTTACTGAAAGACCAATATGTACTGCATCAAAACAATATTTAAAACTGAAAATTGCACAGCTTAAAACACTAAATTTAAGCGATGAAGACTTTAATGAAAAATATAAAGAGTTAACCAACAAAGCATGTATTTGTGTTGGTTTGAGTGTATCTCCATTAATTAAAAATAATATTGACATTACACCTCTTAGCAATGGAGTTTCTATTTGTCCAAGTCCAAGCATGGCATATTTTACCGAAAGAACAAGCTTAGTAGATATGATTAAACACATTTACGGTAAAAAAAATCTTGTTAAAAAAGAAAAACTACACATGTTTATTATTGAGCTTCAAATGTATTTGAACAATTTTATTGACGAAATAAATAACACAGAACTTATTGGCAAAAGAGAAAAGAACAAATTTAGAAAAACCAAAAATAGTCTAATTAAGGGTATTGAATATTATAAAACTCTTTTTCAACAATTTCCAAAAGAATTGAAAAATTTTAAGCAACTATTAGATTTAGAATCTAAACTTGAAAAAATAACATTCTAAATGAAAAGAAAAAAATATAAGATATACGAGAATATTGAAATTATTGATATTGCAGACAAAGGTAAAGGACTTGCAAAAGTTGACGACTTGGTAATTTTTGTTAATCAAGTAGTTCCGGGTGATATAGTTGATGTGAGAATTGTAAAACGAAAGAAAAACTATAAAGAAGGAATTGCTGTAAAATTTCATAAATATTCCGACTTGAGAACCGAAGCCAAATGTGAACATTTTGGACTTTGTGGGGGTTGTAAATGGCAAAATATGCCATACAACCAACAGTTAAAGTTTAAACAAAAGCAGGTTAAAGATGCTTTACAAAGAATTGCTAAAGTTGAAGTTGGTAATATTAATCAAATTTTGGGCTCAAAGAATACTTATTTTTATCGTAATAAATTAGAATACACCTTCTCTAACAGAAGGTGGTTTACAAACGATGAAATAAGACCCGAAGGTGAACGAAACGCCGACGGGCTTGGTTTTCATATTCCACGCATGTTTGACAGAGTGGTAGATATAAACAAATGCTGGCTACAGAGCGAACCCTCTAATAGTATTAGACTTAGTGTCAAAAAATTTGCTTGTGAAAATAATTATAAATTTTATGATGCAAGAAATCATACTGGTTTTTTGAGAAATCTAATTATTAGAACCAGTACAACTGGCGAATTTATGATAATTCTTATTGTTGCAAAAAATGATACAGAAAAAATTGACAATATTATGAATCATATTTTCGCTGATTTTAATGGAGTCAATTCGTTGTATTATATTGTAAATACTAAAAAAAATGATAGCTTTTTTGATTTAGATACTCATCTTTTTCACGGTGAAAAATTTATTATGGAAAAGATGGGAGATTTAAAATTTAAAATTGGTCCAAAATCTTTTTATCAAACCAACTCAGAACAAGGCTATGAACTGTATAAAATAACTGAAAAATTTGCAAAGCTTACAGGTCAAGAAATCGTTTATGATTTATACACAGGAACAGGTACAATTGCTAATTTTGTAGCAAAAAATGCGAAACAAGTTATTGGTATTGAGTATATTCCAGAAGCAATTGAAGATGCTAAGGAAAACTCAAAACTTAATAATATTAGCAATACTAAATTCTTTGCTGGAGATATGAAAGATATTTTTACTGATGAATTTATAAACACTAATGGCAAACCAGATGTTATTATTTTAGACCCTCCACGTGCTGGAATACATAAAAATGTGATTTCGGCAATAAAATACGCTAATCCACAAAAAATAGTTTACGTGAGTTGCAATCCAGCAACACAAGCACGAGATATAGAACTACTTAGCGACATTTATGAAGTAAAAGATATTCAGCCAGTGGATATGTTTCCACATACTCATCATATTGAAAATGTTGTACTTATGGAAAGAAAATTAAATTAGTTTTTTAGTGGTTAGTTTTTTAGTGGTTAGTTAAATGACTTTTTTGTATTC